>NZ_JBLYNV010000071.1:0-25396 GCF_049310165.1 Endozoicomonas sp. ALE010
TTTTAGTCGAAGAATTGTGCGGGCATGATTTTTTTACCTCTTCTGTATCTCTCGTGGCTGTAGTGCTTCAGGATTCATCGGGAATTACTGCATAATCTCAGATTCAATTATTCAATTATTCAATTATTCAATGACTGATCCATATTTTAACTCACACTTTCTGCGTTTGGAGTTTCACAAAGCGTACGAGCCTGTTATATCGAACAATGGATTGGTTTTTTATGGCTGGCCGCAGCACAGAGGTTTAGCATTTGGACTGCAGGTTGAACAAACTGTACCAGTCAGATATTTAGGTATTTTGGTGCCATGTGGTGCAAGCTTCAATAACCCGGTCAGGGATGTTCATTTTAAAAAAGTGCCAGACAGGGCTATTTATCTTCAAGAATCTGAACAGGGTGAACCGATAGACTTATCACACAGACTTGGAGCATACCGGCAAGCCGACCAAAATACTAAAATCCTTACCGCTCCATCTGAAGGAAGAATTGATCGGGTTTGGAGTATGAGAGATGAAGCGAATGCTCACTTATATTCTATCAATGCTAATCACACCCCACCTGCTTCAACACTGAAAGGCACTGCAGTAAATGAGTCGGATGTTAAAGCTTCTACTTCCGGCTCTGGTGAGTCTGTGACGATATCTCATGATAAGACGTACCAGAAGGCTGATGCCCAGTCCAAAAAACGGAAAGCTTGCCGTGAGCCAGATAAAGAACGGGTGTGTCGGCAAACTCGCAAACGGTCCGAAAAACGGAAGGCTTCCCAGAAGGCTTATGTACATTCCGAAAAAGGGAAGGCTACCCGAAAGGCTTACGAACGGTCCGAAAAGCGTAGGGCTGCCCAGAAGATTAATAATAAGATTTACAATCAGTCCGAAAAAGGGAAGGCTGTCCGACGGGCTTATGCGAAATCCGAGAAACGCAGGGCTTACCAGAGGGCATACCAGAGGGTTTACCAGAAGAGTTACTATCACGTTTTCAAAAAAACCGGTGATAGAGAGCAAGCAAGAATTGCTGCCAGGCAAGCGACTGCCTTTCAAAAAGAATTGGATAAAACAAAAAATAATGAGCTTTCATCGGTCTCTGTTTCTTAGCTTGTCGAAGTACGGTGGCACTATCCTTCGACAGCTCAGGATGAACGGGTATTAACGCCTGGGAGGCTGACCGAGAATAGCGCCCGTCTAGGCGACCCCGTAGCGAGGATGGCAGAAAATTGAGGATAAAAAGTCGGAAATTTTTAGTGAATAGTGGTTCTATTTGCTAAAAATTTCCGACTTTTTAGACCAATTTGCTGCCACCGCAGTAGGGCAGTCTATTCTCGGTCAGCCTCCTGGTTTTCAAACTGACTCAGTATCATAGCTATCCAAAGCTTCTGGCTTTTTGATAAGCACTTCGCTGGTGCATGCGCTCAAGGTAAGCGAGAGTATTAGTGCGTCCTTCCAGCACGCCTTGAGATTGGGCAATTTCAAGCATAAAGGTCATCATAATATCCGCTGCGCTAAAGGTATCGCCCGCGAAATAGGGTGAATTCGCCAGGGTGGATTCGATATACGAAAAATCCAGGGCAAGTTCTTTAGCAAGGTAGCCGTCCAGCGGTTGGGTACCGTCTCTTTGCTCCATCTGCAGTAGCAGATTGGCAATCAGAGGCAGGCTCAGAGAACCTTCGGCAAAATGCAGCCACTCCAGGTAGCGGTAATAGCCGGGCGTGCCAGCGTCCGGGCGCAGTCTCTTTTCGGTGTCCTGATCGAGAATGTACTCCATTACGGCACCGGACTCACACATCACCACGTCACCGTCCTCAATCACCGGAGCTTTATTGAGGGGGTGAATTTTTCCAAGGCTGGCAGGCGCTAAACGGGTACTCTCATCCCGTTGATAATGCACTAACTGATATGGCATTTGCAGTTCTTCCAAAAGCCAGATCACACGGGTCGAACGGGATGCATTCAAGTGATGTACAGTAATCATGGAAAACCCCTGTTAAGCCAGGTTGTCGGGACCGACACGAACTACAAGCTTGCCAAAGTTCTTGCCTTCAAGAAGACCAATAAAGGCTTCAACCGAGTTTTCCAGGCCGTCCACCAGATGCTCTTTGTAATGGATTTGTCCCTGAGACAGCCACTGTTGCATAGCAGCGAAAAACTCGGGATACCGGTGGCCATAGTCGTCAAATACAATGAAACCCTGCATTTTAACGCGCTTGACTAACAGCGTACCCATCAGTGCGGACATCCGGTCTGGCCCCTCCGGTAAGGCAGTGGCATTGTATTGGGAAATCAGGCCACATAAGGGAACTCGGGCGGAAGGATTAAGCAGCGGCATAACAGCATCAAAGACACGCCCACCGACATTCTCAAAATAAACATCAATACCGTCTGCACAGGCATTGGCCAGCTGTGCTGGTAAATCTTCTGAATAATGATCAAGGCAAGCGTCAAAGCCCAATTTCTTAACTGCGTAGTCACACTTTTCAGCGCCACCAGCAATACCGACCACCTTACATCCTTTTATTTTGGCAATCTGACCGACAAGGCTGCCCACAGCACCTGTGGCAGCTGCCACCACTACGGTTTCACCCGCTTCAGGCTGGCCAATATCCAGTAAGCCCATATAGGCTGTCAGCCCCGGCATACCCAGCACACCCAGGCCATACGAAGGCTTGACCAGCGTACTGTCAATTTTGACCAGGTCAGCGCCATTGGACACGCTGAAATCCTGCCAGCCGCCACCAGCAACCACCCAGTCACCCACGGCAAAATTGGCATTCCTGGAAAGCTCGACGCGACAAACACTGCCCCCAACCATCACCTCATTAATAGCCACCGGATCGGCGTACGACTTGGCATCATTCATCCGTCCACGCATATAAGGGTCGAGAGACAGATAGACCGTTCGCAACAATACTTCGCCCTCAGCCGGCTCAGGTTTGCTACTGCTGACTAACTTAAAGTTTTCAACTGTTGGTGCCCCCGAGGGTCTGGACGCCAGCAGGATTTGTCGATTGGTGTTTTGGGATTGGTTTAAAGTATCCACGGTTTACTCCATTAAAATATGTATTAGATGAATGGGGCAAAAGCTGAAGAAGAGTGCTTTTGCCAGAAGACCTCGATCAAAAATCGCACTGTGAGACAGGTAATGGCCAGGACAGTAAAATCAGTGCTTCAAACGTAAGACACTGGCTGGATAGCCTGCTTGATTAAGCGTAATCCGGCAAGCATTCTGAAGGTTACCGTCCTGAACATCAATGTCTGCAGTTTGCACCTGAGTAGTTAGTTAACGACTTAACAACCGGATCACCGCAACAGCCACTGCATGAGCACTCGCCGGATTCTGCCCGGTGATCACGCGATCATCTTCGATCACCAGCTCCTGCCATGGCTGAACTTTGTTGTAGCGGACGGCATTGCGAGCGAGAGATTCCTCAAGAAGGAATGGGATGTCATTGATGGTGCCGAAATCAATTTCTTCTTCACGGGTAAAGCCAGTGACCGATTTGGTGGTCAGTAACTTCTCACCTGAACTCAGTGTAATCGGTAATAACGCCGCAGGTCCGTGACAAACCGCAGCCAGAATCCCACCTTTTTCATAGTGACTGGCACTTAACCTGGCCACCGTCTCATTTGACGACAAATCAGACAGCAGGCCAAAACCTCCCGGATAGAAGACCGCGTCGTAATCATCAATGTTAATGTCTGAGGCCGGGATTGTGTTGTTGATACGGTTCTGGAATTCTTCATTACCCAGAACACGACTATTGATCTCATCACCATCAATATCGGTTCCATACAGTGGTGCCTGACCACCATGAATGGAGGTGATATCGTAGGTGCAACCATGCTCCATAAATACCTGTAAGGCATGGGTTAACTCGGGCGAGTATGTACCGTTGGCCTGATCAGTAGTACCCAGCGTTGCGTGATTGGTAACAGGAATCAGAATTCTTTTCATGGGGGTCCCTCTCTACCGACATGGATAACTATTCTTATGGCGACGACTATACTCCTGCCCCCGGGGTGATAATAGTGATTTTTTTAAATTCTTTCGCCCCTGACCACCTTCGTCTATCAAGTGGTGATATTTGCTGCAAATCTTTGCAAGAAACGCGAGGATGTTATCTTGCTTTCACAGGATTCAACATCCTGCATTAACTGTTCAATTTCTTTAGGGAATAATGTTATTGCCAATTGTCCCATGAGTCCTTCGATATCATTGAGGCGTTGAAAGGTTTTAGGTGAAAAGTCTTTTGGTTCCATCGTAAGTACTCGTTGTGACGTCCATATCTTTCTTATGTTGGATTCCGGGTTGAGCAGATCCCTTCGCAGTGATTGTGCAAGTGCAGGTTTGGTACATTGTTCAGACCATTTTCCAAACAGATCTATGATCTCTGAACTCTCAATTTCCTGTTGCTGTTTACCCGGGATGGCCGTGGGGATGCTCAATCTGATTTCGTCCAGTAACTGCGGCAGCCGTCTGTTGTCTCCATCAATCATCGCCAGCAAAAGTTCCGAACAGTGTTTATTAAATTCGGTCGCTGATAAAGCATTACTCTTCGCGACATGAACTTTGATGGTTCTGGTTTTTAATGGTTTTTCAAGCCAGAAAATAAGTTTATTGAAAAGAGTCCGGACGCTTTGCCAAATAGCGGTTTTCCTTCCATGAAATAACTTCCCGGCACTGGCTGCCCGGACGTTGTCTTTGTTGGGTAGAAATTTCTGTGGTGAGGGAGAGGTTGGTTTATTGACCGGGTCCATGGCTAATCCTCTTGCTTTATTATTCGGTACCGCTAAATTGATAGTAGTTTGATCTGAGCGTTGCTTTTCCTTCTGCATCGCCCTGTTTGTTTCATCGAAATGGTGTGTTTTGTACCGACATCATTTTTTGTTGTCGTGTATTGTTTAAAGCCAGATGACTCAGTTGCTTTTTATGATAATTTATCAATCTCATAATCTACAGTAGCGGGGCATAGTGCAGCAAATGGTGCAGCAAATGGTGCAGCAAATGGCGCAGCAAATGTTTCTGGCTACTTGAAGGATGCACGATTTTACCCTGGTCCAAAATACACTGAAATTGGTGATGCGCCTATGTACGCTATGCATAAAGAGAATCTGGTCGGTTGTCAGTGGGTGGAGTCACCTGTCGGGCGTCTCAACGTTATGGCCTCTGCTGATGGCGTTGTTTCTGTTAAACGTACCAATAATCATGGCTTGCAGGCTGAAGCCAGCACGGCTGAACATACATCAGTTGCCGTGCAACAGGCTATTAATGGTCATCTGGCTCAGGCCAGAGATGAGTTGGAGTCCTACTTTCGCGGAGAGTTGACCCGCTTCACAGTGGCGCTGGATCTTCGTGGTACCGACTTTCAGCAGCAGGTATGGAGTGCGTTACAGCAGATTGGCTATGGCAAGAGCTGTTCCTACCAGGATATTGCCAGCAGCATCCGTCGGCCCAAAGCGGTCAGGGCCGTGGGAGCCGCCAATGGTGCCAACCCGGTGGCGATCATTGTGCCCTGCCACAGGGTGATCGGAAAAAACGGTAAACTGACCGGTTATGCCTATGGGGTTGAGATGAAGAGGTATCTGCTGGATCTTGAGCAGGGTAATAGAAGGGAAGAGGTATAATCAGGGGATGTGGCTGGCTTTTCATGGTTAAGAAAAAGGCCAGCCAGGTAAGGGGTGCTGTCAGAGCCAGCCGCCCAGGTCTTTCCAGCGGTTCACAATGGTGCAGAACAGCTCAGCGGTTTTTTCCGTATCGTAACGGGCTGAGTGAGCCTCTGATTTATCAAAATCAATATCCGCTTCGACACAGGCTTTGGCCAGCACCGTTTGTCCATAGGCCAGACCGGCCAGCGTAGCGGTATCAAAGCAGGAGAACGGATGGAACGGATTCCGTTTCACATCACAGCGCTCAGCTGCCGCCATGACAAACCCCAGGTCGAACGACGCATTGTGTCCAACCAGTACTGCCCTGTTGCATCCCTGGCTTTTTACCGCCTTACGGACGGAACGGAAAATCTTGTTTATGGCCTCCTCTTCCGCCATGGCAATCCGCAGCGGGTGAAAGGGGTTAATACCAATAAAGTCGATAGCGGCCTGCTCAATATTGGCACCTTCGAATGGCTTGATATGGTACGACTCCGATGGGCCCGGGTGGATAAAACCGTGCTCATCCATTTCAATCACGGTGGCTGCAATTTCCAGCAGTGCATCTGTAGCGGCATTGAAGCCGCCGGTTTCCACATCGATTACCACAGGCAGAAAGCCGCGGAATCTGTTGGCCATGGAGTGGCTGTCATCGGCCCTCAAAGGCTTCTCCTTACTCATTAACTGTCAAAAAATACCGCAGGTTGCCACCAGGTTATTAGGGCAGCAAGAGTGGGATTTTTCCTCGGCTCACGGCTGCTTTAGCCAATGGCTATGATTTGAGCCGCCAGGATACGGTTTCTCCGGCTCTCAGAGGTTTCACCCGGTTATCACCGAAGGCAATGGATTCTGGCATGACCCAGTCCTCTTTCACCAGGGTAATGGTGTCCTGGTTTCTGGGCAGGCCATAGAAATCGGGGCCATTGAAACTGGCAAAGGCTTCCAGTTTATCCAGAGCGCCCATCATGTCAAAGGCCTCGGCATAGAGTTCAATGGCTGCCGGTGCTGTGTAGCAACCTGCACATCCACAGGGGGACTCTTTGGCACCAATGGCATGGGGAGCAGAGTCGGTTCCCAGGAAAAAGCGACGATTGCCGCTTACTGCGGCTTCCAGCAGCGCCTGCTGATGCCGGTTTCTCTTGAGAATTGGCAGGCAGTAATAATGGGGTTTGATACCACCAACCAGCATGTGGTTGCGATTATACAACAAATGATGGGCGGTAATGGTAGCCCCCAGGTTTTCTCCCCCTTCATTGACGAACCGGGCAGCATCAGCCGTGGTGATGTGTTCCATGATGATCTTCAGGGTCGGGAAGCGTTCTACCAGTTTAACCAGGTGGCGGTCAATAAAGGTCTTTTCCCGGTCAAAGATATCGATGTCGGCATCGGTAACTTCACCATGCACCAGCAATGGCAGTCCACACTCCGCCATGGTTTCCAAAGCGTCGTAAATGTTCTCGAGGTTTGTCACGCCGGCATCAGAATGGGTGGTTGCGCCGGCAGGATAGAGTTTCAGTGCCACCACATCACCCCGTTGATGGGCATTCAGGATAGTTTCAGGGGACGTTTTATCGGTCAGATACAACGTCATTAATGGTTGAAATGCCGAATCAGCAGATACCTGTTCGAGAATACGCGCCTTGTACTGGCTGGCCAGATCGGCATCCGTTACCGGTGGTACCAGGTTGGGCATAATGATCGCCCGGCCAAAGGTTCTGGCGGTGGCTGCCACCGTTTCCGTCAGAACATTGCCATCACGAAGGTGGAGGTGCCAGTCATCAGGGCGGGTAATGGTCAGTAATTGGCTCATTTTGGAAGGTACCTGTTCCGGTTATATATGATCGAACCGGATGGGCATCCTAGCGAAAAAAAGGCCATGTTGATAGTAGGGGCCTGAGAAAAGAGGCATAAAAGCAGCGCTTTAACCCGTATTTCTGGCCTTTTGATGTTATGATTCCCGGGCTTTATCTACACTGACTCCGGCTTAGGCCAAATAATGATGAAAGCGTCTTGGCGAAGCGCTATTTATGAATTATTATTCACAAAAAAAGAATATTTATCCTTCACTGTTGACAGATTCCTGTTGCGGTATGTCGTTGGAGTTGAGCAATGAAAAAAATTAATAAAGTGGTTCTGGCCTATTCCGGCGGCCTGGACACCTCAGTGATCGCAAAATGGCTGGAAGACACCTATCAGTGTGAAGTGGTTACCTTTACCGCGGACCTGGGGCAGGGTGAAGAGGTAGAGCCAGCCCGGGCCAAGGCAGAAGCCCTTGGCATTAAACAGATCTATATCGATGATCTGCGCGAAGAGTTTGTCCGTGACTTTGTCTTTCCCATGTTCCGTGCCAATACCATTTACGAGGGTGAATACCTGCTGGGAACCTCCATTGCCAGACCACTGATTTCCAAGCGCCTGATTGAGATTGCCAATGAAACCGGTGCCGATGCCATTGCCCACGGTGCCACCGGTAAAGGGAATGACCAGGTGCGATTCGAGCTGGGTGCTTATGCACTGAAACCGGGGGTTCAGGTGATTGCGCCCTGGCGTGAGTGGGACCTGAACTCACGGGAAAAACTGCTGGCTTACTGCGATGAGCACGGTATTGCGGTGGAGCGCAAGAAAGGCAAATCGCCTTACTCCATGGATGCCAACCTGCTGCATATCTCCTACGAGGGCGGCATTCTGGAAGACCCATGGGCGGAGCCGGAAGAAGAGATGTGGCGCTGGTCGGTAGCGCCTGAATCCGCCCCGGATGTGCCGACCTATCTGAATCTGAGCTATCACAAGGGGGATATTGTTGCCATCGATGGGGAGGCAATGACGCCAGCCCGAGTGCTTGCCTTCCTGAATCGGATTGGTGGTGAAAATGGCATTGGCCGTCTGGACATTGTTGAGAACCGCTATGTGGGCATGAAGTCCCGGGGCTGCTATGAAACGCCCGGAGGCACCATTATGCTTAAAGCGCACCGGGCCATTGAATCCATTACCCTGGACCGGGAAGTGGCCCACCTGAAAGATGAGCTGATGCCGCGCTATGCCAAACTGATCTACAACGGCTACTGGTGGTCACCGGAGCGGGAAATGCTCCAGAAGATGATTGATGAAAGCCAGGAGCCCGTGAATGGTGAAGTTCGCCTGAAATTGTATAAGGGCAATGTCACGGTGGTTGGCAGACGTTCTGATGACTCGCTGTTTGACGAAACTATCGCGACCTTTGAGGACGATGCCGGAGCCTACAACCAGGGGGATGCTGAAGGGTTTATTAAGCTGAATGCATTGCGGTTAAGGATTGCGGCGAATAAAGGACGAAAATTAGACTGAAAATGACAGGCCTGCATTTCGGGTGCAGGCCATTATCAGTATTATTGTATTAATCCACCTTTTACCAGGCTGTTCGGCCCTGTTGGGCTGAACTGATCAAAACAGGGCAACAGTTTATTTTCAACTAAACTACCCTCAGCAGTGTTCATCTTGCTCAGCTATTCTCGGACAGCCTCTTGGGAATGCTTCTGTCCCAGGCTTAATATTTATTCTAATATCGTCGTTTAATGAAGAAGATTTACAGATAATGTTCCGAACTTATCATAAATTAATGCAGACGACGGGAGGTACAAATTTCGCAGAATTACCTCTTGTGACTGATAGCACCACACCATCGAGGTCTCGCTATTCAGGTCGGGACTTATCAATACAAGAACCTGTTGAACTGACCCTCCCGCCCATTGATACCTCCGGACCCTCTCCAGAGGTAGCACTCTTAAAGAGAAAAGTGTCTCAAATTGCCGGTTCATCAGTGGATGAGAAATCAAAAAGAGGACGAGCAGAGCATGAAAATGAGCACCAGCACAATCCGTCGATTAACGCTTTAGAACAACTGAAGGTCCTTTGCCGGAAAAGAAACATCATCATCAAACCCACGTTAGATAAACTGATTCATTCCTGCCCGAATGAGTCGAAGATGCAACTGTTCTCTAAGCTAGGTATTTATTTTAGTCATTTGAACGATGCTGTTAAGAATACAGGTACGATTACCAGCATGCTATTGTGCGGAGAAGGGACCCAAAAAACGAAGCGAAAAATTAACCAGTTTTTGAGTACTGACGACTGTGATATCAAAGCAATTGCACTTTCTCCAGTTGTTAAATCCATTTCTTCTATCTGTCATGCTTATGGTTTTCCCAAAGCCGGGGACGTGGATGCTCTGCTGAAGCTACCGAACCTCCAGAAGAATGGCAAGCTTGACCGGAAACGACTGAGTTTTGTTTCTTCTACCAATCATGGTAAAGGCGTTCCCAAAATTGTGGAAGAACTGCTGAAAAGACAGGGTTTACGCATCAAATAAGTACTAATAATTACTCAAGTTTCCCATTGTCCCAGCCGGTTAAGGATGGAGAAGTTTTTTCTGTTTACTTCCTATTGAGCTTGTCCGACCAGTCGGGAAGCCGGGTTTACACCCTACTGTGAGATCACAACGCCTTTTACCTTGATCTTGAACTTTTGGTTGAAGAGGTTGTCTATAACCTTTTATAACTAATTTAGGTGTTTATATTATGTATGATGCTTCTGTATCTCATCTATCAAGTCAGAGATTTGCTGATGGTGCAACAACAGAATGTGCTGGTTGTAAGGGAGATCCTGTTGCAGAAAGTCCGGGCGAGGCAGGTGTTCAAGAGGTCGTGTCAGCTTTTGGCAGGCTTGTTACAAAACAACTTGAGCCAGTTAAAGACTCAATTAATCAGGTGAATCCTAAAAAAGTGAGTACGCTGGAAATTCTCGCCAGTGTTGCCAGTGATGGCAAACCAAAAAAAACAAATTTTGAACGAATTGTTTATGTGATTGAATCTGTGCCCAAAGAGAAGAGAGAGGCGGTATCGGCTTCATTAACCAGGTTGTTTAAAGCGAATAGAGTGGCAGGGGCTGAAGACATTAAAGAGCAGATAAGCCGTCTTTTCCAGTCTCATGGTGATTTTGAAGTACCTAATGAAATTAAGGGATTACAAAAGCAACAAGAGCTATTAGCGCAACAGTGGACAAAAGAAAGATCTGAATTTTTGGATAAATTAGAAAAACATGTCGATGAATTAGAGCCTGAATGGTTTGAGGATAGAACCGTTGTTAAGCGGGAGGGGGGAGCGTACAATGTCTCGATAGGCTACGGAGGCAAGAGGGAGTCAACGGATCTATTTTTGCATATTCCAGAGGGGGCAATAGACGGGGTTACCTGTAGAAAAAATGCAGTTACTTTTAAAGCAGGCATTATGCATGGCACTACCATGCAAAAGGAAGTCGACTTACTTATCCGTTCGCTTCGCAGAAAAGAACTTTCACATGCTGAGTGTGCCAGATTAGCGGATTACTCTACAACCAGGATGAGTATTTCCCTGAGGAGTGAACATCTATTTTCCGTGTATCTTTTACCTGAAGATAAAGGAGTTAAGATGGAAATTCTGCTACCGGGAGAAAACAGATTGGACTTGCCGTCCAGTGGTGATTTTAATACGAAAGTTCAGGCAAATATTGAGGATCAGAGAGTCTTCAGTGCTTTAAGCTATTGTCTTGGTAAAGGCGTTGAATTCTGTTTTGATCCAATGATAAACATGGATAATTTTCTGAAATATGAACTGATAACATTCAAGGGTGAAAAACAGGTATTCCTGGATGTGATGAGCCTGTTCATGAAAGCCAGATCTCCAAAAAATATTTCCGCTACCTCATTGATAGCTCATTGATATCTCATTTTTAATAATTAAATCTGTGAAATTGAAAAAGCAGGCCATACTGGGTAATCGGTTATACAATGAGGTCGTATAAAATGCCACCGGTGACCAGTCAGCCTGCTGTAAAAGTGCCTCAATCTTGCCGGAGTAAACAGCAGAAACTCCGCGCTGCCGGAGCGTTAGCCTCCTCAGCCAAGGTGCTTTCAGGTCGTTCAGGAAAACCCATTAGCATCAGGACAGTGGCATCATCGCCTAAACGATGCGCCATGAATCCAGAGCAGGCAAAGTTCAGAGAAATAGCAACGAATACAGTAGATATATTGAACGATCAAGCGATCAGATTACATGGCAAAACAATAGATCTTAAAGCAATCATTGACCGGTGTATTGACAATACCCGGTTCTATGCTCCCAACGACGCCATTACCCTTCAGCCCCGCGCAGGTTTCTTCTTTCCCGATACTGATATCCAGGTTATCAGGGAAACCTCTCTGGCAGCGTGTCACCGGCTTGTCAGGGAGGAAGGCAAAGACCACGTGGCTTGCCTGAATTTTGCCTCTGCTGTTCAGCCCGGGGGGATGTTCCGGGAAGGGACCAACACCCAGGAAGATAGCCTGGCAAGAGCCTCTGCACTGTTTGCTTCTCTGGACAGTGACACAGGAAAGCAGATGTATGCTTATAACAACCAATATCAATACACCAATCGAGGACTTTATTCTGATACGATCTTGTATTCACCGGATGTTCCAGTCTTTAAAGATGACAACGGCAATCCGGAAGAACCTTACCTGATCTCGTTTATCACCGCTGCGGCAGTGGACCTGCCTTATTGCAAAGGAATCAAGCAAAAGACTCTCCAGCAGACAATGTATAACCGTGCCAGAAAGATCCTGGCCGTCGCTGCCAATAATGGTGTGAAACATTTGATTCTTGGAGCCTGGGGCTGTGGGATCTTTGGCCATGATGCAGCTGATATTGCGCGGTTGTTCGCGTCTCTTTTGGCTGAGGATGACTTTAAAGAGCGGTTTGTCTCTGTGTCGTTTCCGATTACTGATCCGCAAATGCTGCGGGTGTTTAAAGGCCATCTGTCGTGAACAGGGTATAGAAGTCCTGGTGTTACGGAAGTGTTGGTGATCTTGTCAATGATCATACCTCTGTTCCTATCTGGCCTCGCATTTCGTGGAACCCGGTTTTATCCGTTTTCTTCTGCATACAAATCCTCTGAATCTTTGTCTTTTACTCGTGTGACGGGGATAAAAAGCAAATTTTGATGGTCTGAGGAAGCAAACAGGATCAGAGGTTTCAGAGCTATGAATATTGCCGGTGCAAGTCAGACGACAACAATTGACTATTTGTCGTTAAAGGGTAATCGAAAATCATTAACATCTGCAGAAGATGGGTCAGAAAAAGCTGCTGCTGTAAAGTTTCTTTCAAAGCTTGAATGCCTGTCATGTCAGGATGTATATGAAAAACCACTGTCTACTCGTTGCTGTGATAAAGTTTTATGCGCAGATTGCTACCTGTCACTTCCTGATCCCAAAAAATGTCCAATCCACAGGTTAGAGTTTAAGGGCTCAATTCAAGATGACTTAAAATGTCAAGATCGTATAATTAATAATCAAATAGAGGAAAGTGTAGGCCTTTTTAACGATGTTCCATCTACCGTCACAAGTATCGATAAGCGTAGAGGTAAGGCGCAGAATGACGCGATACAACTGATTAATTCCAGTGCCTCGCCAAGTACGGATAGAACCTGCCAGCCAGTCAGGCAAAATGAAATGGTGGAGAATACTGGAGGCTATGACAATGTAAATTCTTTGCCATCTTCAGAATCGGGTCATATTTCCTCTTCCTTTGGCAATAGAGCCTTCAACTTTCAAGCTTCAGGCCCTTACTCTGTGAACTCTTTTCCTGACATTGGTATGAGCATCCGATCAGCCGGTAATCTTCTCCATGTAGTAGCCGGAGATGGTATCAATCTTAATGGAAGACAGATTCGAGGTTCAAATCTTGTTATTCATAATGGTGAGGTTGTGTCTGGTCACAATGTAACGGTTACAACTCCGGGCCGTCAAAGAGCCCCTGTCAGCGAATATGAGTTTAGAGAAGATAATGTTGATTTTATTGATATACATACCAATCAGGGAGATATCCTTATCAAAGGACAATGCCCCGTAAACCAGCATCAGGTGTCAGTTATATCATCCAGAGCACCAAATCTCAGAAATAATAATCTGAGCCTCCATTGTAATGAAAATGTTCAGCTGAGAATCCCGGAGTCATTTGTTGGCGGAATGCAATTACATACTAATATGGGAGATATTGTTACCCATCGTAGCTACAGAATTAAATCCGGAGGAAGGCTTCATACCAATATGGGAGATATAAATGTTAAAGTTGATAGTTTGCTTGTCAATGCATGTGGAAGAACTAATTTGGGGGATAGTGTTGTAAATGTACAGAATCAATATGTTCATTGGGGGCGTCAGGTGTTAAATTGTGAAAGTAATGCGGGTGATGTTTATATATGTGATCAGGGTTAACCGAATATTTTTCTAAAACGCCCAAATTACCCCAAGTGTTTCATAAACGTTGTCACTGTTGTGCTGGCTATTACTTATTTTTCTTCATCAATACTTTTTTCCTTTAGCCATTTTTTCCAGAAATCCTTATCCCCTCTATCTGCAAATCGACTGTTCTTTGACCATTCTTTATGTTGGGACAGGAATTCGTTTATCATCTCATCCACTTTTTTAGTATCTTCATCACTGCTTGCTTCTGATTTTAAATTCATCATAAGAGTACTGTTTGGTAGTGGGTATTCAAAATGACCATTAGTGTATAGCTCTTTGATCTGAGTTATCAGGCGAATAACTGTCGATAACTGTTTACTATTTGTTGCACCCTCTTTAATCTTTTTTAACTGGTTTTCTAATGGTCTGATGACCCTTTTGACTTTAATTCCTGCATCAAATTGTAAACCTGCTATTGAATAGATCAGGCTTTTATCGGTGTTGCGGGTAATTAATTCATCAATGTCGTCGATGTTTTCCAAAATATCTTCAAGTCTGTCAGCAATGTTCATTTTCAGTGTTTCAAGAAGGTCAGATAACTGATCCAGTCGATCTTTATCAGGGGTCAATTCTTCAGGATTGATAGCTTTCAGTTTTTTAATTTGATCCTTTGCAAATCCAGTGTAGGATAAAAAATTTGTGTAAAATGTATCTTTATTTTCTCTTAATTCTGAAAAAAAGCCATCACTTCCCTCATATAAAATCAACTCGTCACTAATATGCAGTAAATCCAGAGCGGCAGGGTTATAGTTCAAGCACTGCCAAATAAATACAGGCAAAGAGCATATTATGATATCGATATCTTTTTCTGTATTTTTTTCAAACCTGTGGCACGTACCGCGAAATTCTGGCAGATATTTTTTTGATAATCTTTTTGTATCCAGGCTAAAGTCGTGAAATCGTTTAACCGGCTTGGTGTTTTTTGTAATTATATATAAATCAATATCGGAATAAGCGGTTGTAGTACAGTGCATACTGCTTCCATTAAAAGCAATTACTACAACATCATGGATGTTGATCGAATAAAATTTTAAAAGACTGAAAATTTCAGGGTTTTGTCCACGTAATAGCGATCTCATTACTACTGAATAAGACGAGTAGTTATTTTTTAATTTGATAGTGCTGATTTCTCTTTGAATTAAACGGGTGCATCGTCGTATATGATCAAGGGAGATGTCAGTATCTTTTGGCTCAGAATCCATTAATTCAATACACATTCTTTTGGCCATTTCAAGTGTATTGGTATATTCCAAAGAGGTGGAGCTGTCAGGAATTTCTTTGTCTTTTTCAAAAAACGAAACTGATTTACAGCTAAATGCAGGTAGTAGATGCTTTTCTTTTATATGCTGTTTTAATTCGTCCTTCGATGGGAAAAGGTTATTACAAAAGCATTGAACTCCTGAAGGTGTCATATACATGATCCTCAATATAATTACATCATTTCAAGATTACAGAATATGCGTCGCATGTATTTATAGTCCAATTATCACAAAATTTACTGAGAATTTACCATGAATACATTAGCAATTAATGCATTGCGCCCAGAGTTTGATAGTTATCAGCGTAACGAAACTCAAAGTAACGCTGTTAAACTATGGAATCGGATATGTCGGGCTTATTCGCCCAGGTATCAACACATTAAAACGGTTCTTACGGACAATTTGGTTGAATACTTTAACCAACATTTAACAGCTGATCACCTGTCGATCAATCGTCTTGTTTTTCCTGTATCAGATGACGCACTTAAAACCTTTTTGTCACACTATGATGCCATTGAACAACGTCGGTCCGGTTGCTCCGATTATCTATCCCGGCACAATTTACCTGAATCTGATTATGAAGAGGCTATTAGACAGCTGTACGATGGTGAAGAACAACCGACAGAGGTGAAAATTTTATTCGGTATCCAGGGAATGGGTAATGGTCATTTGACACGCTCTCGTCTTCTTGCCAAAGCATTGGCCGATCGTGGAGCCAAAGTTCAATATCTTGTTTCAGGTCGTCAGAAGAATAAACTTAATGATATGGAGGTGTTTGGTGATTATTTGCACCGCAATGGATTTACTGTTATATCGGAAAATGGCCGTTTGAAATTTTTTCAGACATTCATACATTTAATGCATGACAGCTTTGGATTTATACGTGATGTCTGGACGTTAAATGTGAAGGACTATGACCTTATTATCTCTGACTTTGAACCGGTCACGGCCTGGGCTGGGTATTTAGCTAACAAGGCAGTTGTTGGCTTTGGTCATCAGTATTCGTTTGATTTCGATGTCCCCATATTGCGGAGATTTTCCATTTCAAGGTTGGCGGTGAAACTCTTTGCTCCAGCCACAGAAACTATCGGGCTTCATTGGGTTAATTTTAACAATCAGTCCATCTTGCCTCCGATCATCGACACAACAATGCAACCATGCCCGGATAAAAATCATCTTGTTGTCTATTTGCCCTTTGAAAATCAGGATAATGTTGCTCATTTATTGAATAAATTTTCGGGATATCGTTTTAAAATTTATGGTCCCAGGGCACCGGAGGTTGTTGGTAATGCGGAGTTTTTTCAAATGAGCGTAAAAGGCTTTAAAGAAAGTCTACAGTCATCCAGAGGGGTGATTTGCAATTGTGGATTTACGCTTATCGCTGAATGCATGCACATTGGATTACCTATTCTGACTAAACCACTCAAGGGACAAATAGAACAATTATCCAATGCCTATACACTTGAAAATCGACAGCTGGCTGAAGTGTTCTATTGCCTGACTTATGAAAATCTGAAGAACTTTATAGAAACCGCCCAGCGTAAAGAGGCTAATCCATATCCCAATGTAGCGGATGCATTGGCCGGCTGGGTTGTTTCTGGTCGTAGAGAGACGGTTGCTGAATTATCTGAAAAGCTCTGGCAGAGTCAGCAAGCGAGGTGAACATATAAGTAGCCAGAAATATTCGATTCCATATGGCCAGCTACTTAGGGGTTATCGAAAAACGCAACCTAAATATTTCCCTGATAAAAATCCTTCTGAGCGGTAGAGACTTTTTCCAGGTAACGCCTGCTTTCTCCTCGAGGGTGTTTCTGTGTCAGCGCCCAATATACCTGGTTTGGCTTCAGGCCATTGATTTTCTGTATGGCGCGGTCACGGCTGTTGCGGTCAAAGGTGGCGAACACGTTACCAGCGCCGCCATTATAGGCGGAGATGATCGTATATTTCCGTGACAGTGGATCACGGATCTGCTTCAGGTAATGATTTTCCAGCAGCGACAGATACGCTGTTCCGGTATCAATATTGTTATTGGGCTGGAAGAGCCAGTTTTTGCTGGGCTGGCCGGGCAGTTTTTTAACCTTGTCAAACACATCCCGACCTGCCGTTTTGGGTATGATCTGCATCAGGCCATAGGCATTTGACGAGCTGACGGCATAGGGGTTGAAGCTGCTTTCCGTGCGATCCAGGGTTTCCACATGAACCTTACCGGAGTCAAAATCAACAAATACCCGGGTTCGGTAGTGGTTGGTGTATTTCACATACTCTTTACTGCTGGCCTTTTTCTCATCCCCCCCAGGCCACCCTGGCTTCCTTGATTAAGATGCGAACCAGTGCCTCAAAAGCAATGACGTCCTTTTCCCGGTCCATGGCAATGGCATTACCGGCAGGGCCAAGCTCCTTCAGTGCCGCGTTGGTAACGTAATTGGCGGCATGGCTATTGGCCTGCCCGGAAGAGCAACCGGTGATCAGAGGTGAAGATAACGCAGTCAATAAGATGAGGTGGTGAAGACGGGGCATTATGGCATCCATGTCGTTTATCGGTTCTGTGATTGCTTTTCTGGATTTTGTAGCCGTCCGGGTCCTCTGCAAACGTTATTGCCGAATCGAATACACTAAAGCAGAAGTATTAATTTTGAGCTGGGGTTTTATCGCAAGGCATTTATAAGATATTGAAATGTTACAATGAAGTGATATAAATCAATAGATTATTATATTTGTGGCACCGGTCGGGCATGGTTTGTCTGGAAGGCACCAGTGGCACCACCTTGGCGGCCCCACCTTGGCGGCCCCACCTGGTACATGATTCCAATGAATTTGATGGGTTGTCGTGCCTCTGCACTTCGTTCGTCCTGAGGCTGCCGAAGGACGGAAGCTCCGGACTCTGATAGATCGTGGCAAGCACCCTTCGACTCCGCTCAGGGTGAACGGAGATTGTACTCGCCAAATTCATTGAAACTATGCATTAGGCGGCCCCACCCATATTCACTCAGACACTATGCGCTATGGATTGGGAATTTCGCGGGTTTTATTCACCACCACCACCACCACCACCACCACCACCACCACCACCACCACAGCCACCATCACCGCCACCGCTGTCGCATCCGCCATGTCCACTGCTGTCGCATCCGCCATGTCTACTGCTGTCGCATCCGCCATGTCTACTGCTGTCGCATCCGCCATGTCTACTGCTGTCGCATCCACCATGTCCACCATCGTAGTATCCACCGCAATAATCGCTACTCAGCTGATGTGTGGCAAGTGCATGTGCTCTGCCCGAATAATTAAGATGGAATCTCAAGCCAAGGCCGGAAGTCAACTTATTCACATTCACAGTCATGTGCGGCTGATGAGTGATGACCACTCTGGAGTTAAGGGGGCGTGGATTTCGGTCACGATTGTCAGCGATATTAGTGTCGTCCCCTGGATTGTCATCGCGACAACAGGCAATGCATGCAGCGGCGATCGGGGTGGCTGAGGTGAGCCCGATTGTCGCACCCAGCCCGAAGCCGGTACCAAATGCCTCGATCGTTTTAGCACCAGCAAACAACGCAGTGATCCCACCGGCCGCACCACCTGCCAATGCACAAACACCGGCAGTAATCGGACAACAGGATTTGCACTCAGGGGGAAATAAATAGCGATCTATAAAAGTGCGATCTATAAAAGTGGATAGTGGCCCCATAGTGTTTTCCTCCATCAGAATTTTATTGTTATAAATTTGCACCTCACTATTTGACCTCCTTTTTTCTAAAAAGTTTCAAAAACTGCCGTCCTCGCTACGGGCGGGCACTATTCTCGACCAGCCTCTTAGCCGTTAAGCCCTTCAGACGCGGCTTTGGCTTGAATCAGCTCGATTTTGTAACCATCCGGATCTTCCACAAACGCTATTTCAGTGGTCCCCCCAAGCACCGGGCCTGGTTCCCGCGTAATTTTGCCGCCGGCCTTACGGATGGCATCACAGGTGGCATAAATATCATCAGCGCCCAGGGCAACATGGCCAAAGGCGTTGCCCAGATCGTACTGATCAGTGCCCCAGTTGTAGGTGAGTTCAATCACTGCCTGCTCAGACTCATCGGCATAGCCAACAAAAGCGAGGGTGTACTGGTACTGTTCGTTGTCGTGTTTTCTCAGCAGTTTCATGCCGAGAATTTCCGTATAAAACTCGATGGATCGATCCAGGTTACCAACACGCAGCATGGTGTGAAGAAATCGCATTTCAGGCTCCTTCAGGTTGCAGATATTAAAAAAGTAGTGATCAGGGATGTTTGGGGCGTTCTGACAGTTTGGTGGTTGGTTTCTTTTTCAGTGGCTTGCCGTCAATGGCAGCCTCTTTGATCTCAATGGTATAGGCCGTGCCTTTTTCTTCCTGCAGCAGCTTTACCAGAAAGTAGTCATGGTTTTTGGCAAACCAGATCCAGGTGGCCCGTTCATCACTGTCTCTGTGTATTTTGACTCTGACGGTTTTCAGGTTGCCAAGGTCCGTTTTTAATATCTCTTCACCTTCGATGGTGAATTGGCGTTGATAGACTTCATCGTCATCGGCAACGTCATAGCTTAGTGGTTGGCCATGGGCAGCCGCCAGATCCATACGCAGTTTCAGCTGGTAACTCAGGTTGTCCAGGGTTTCCGGTTTCAGGTCCATCGACCACTGCCGGTCCCCCTGTTGCCAGTTGACCTTATTGCTGGACCAGTCAAAGGTGGCATATTCCGTTGGTTTGTTGCCCAGCCCCGTTCTTTGTTGCACGTATTGGCTGGCGATCAGTTTTACACCTTGACTGGCAAAATGGCTGGTCTCTTTCATCCCGAAAAATGCCGCATCGGCACTGAACTCAAGGGTCCAGGTGCCATCAGCATTTTGTCTCAGGGATCTTTCGCCGGAGCCACCAAAGGGCATCCCCTTGATGGATGCTTTATAGGTTGCGGAGTATGGCTTGAGCGTGAAAGCGCTATCCGGTTTTTTCGTCTGGGAGGCAGCAAAGCCGGTATTGCCCGCCAGCACCAGGGTCAGGGCAAGTGCCGCTCTCAGAGTGCCCGGGCCATAGTTGCCGGGATGGGTTGTTATGGAATCTTTCATGCTCACTGTGTGGCGATGAAAAAGCGTATGAATCGGATTGATCATGCCAGTTCCAGGGCGTTTTCCTGCAGTTGATAGCCCAGTGGGTCAATAGGGTGGTCATCCAATAGCACGTTGTCACCCTTCAGTTGCAGCCTGCCGGAGGTGATCAGATGTACGGCCAGGGGGTAAATCTGGTGCTCCATGGCCTGGACACGTTGTTTCAGACCCTCTTCATTATCGCCGGGCCCGACACTCATTGAAGCCTGAATGATATGGGCACCGCTGTCCAGTTCTGGTGTGACAAAGTGAACAGTACAGCCATGGCGGTTTTTTTTATCCGCAAGTACCCGGCGATAGGTGCCAAGACCTTTGTATTCCGGGAGCAGGGATGGGTGAACATTGATCAATCTGCCAGCGAATTTTTCCACAAACTCGGGGCTTAGAATTTTCATATATCCGGCCAGTACCACCAGGTCCGGCTCAAAGCGGTTAACCTCTTCGACGAGTCTCTGGTCAAAGGCACCCCGGGAGGAAAAGATTTTGTAGTCCAGGCCAAGGGCAGCCACTTTGTGCTGTCTGGCCCTTTCCAGCCCGTAAGCCTCTGGTACGTTGCTGACGACCCCGACAATTTGATAACTGTAGTGATGTTCTTGATCCAGAAGTGCCTGAAGGTTACTGCCGTTGCCTGATAACAGAACGACAACTCGCTTTTTCTCGCTCACTGCTGTTTCCTGAATGCTTTCAATGGTTTTGTGATTGGAATCCGGTTGGCCAGAGTGACATGGCACCCGGGCCAGATATTGGTCAGGACGGTTAGTGAAATACCACAGGATCGCCATCGCTGTCTGCGGATTCAATATGGCCGATAATGACGCTTTCTTCTCCCAGCGCTTCCAGACGCCTGATTGCCTGCTCACGATGGTTTTGTGGGATGCAGAGCACCATACCGATACCACAGTTGAAGGTACGGTACAGTTCAAAGGTCTCAATATTGCCTTTTTCCTGCAGGAAACGGAAGACGGCCGGGATTTCCCAACTCTGTGTGTTGATCACCGCACGACAGCCTTTGGGAATAACCCTTGGCAGATTCTCTGGCAAGCCGCCCCCGGTGATGTGGGCCATGGCGTGGATCGGCAGTTCCTTTTGCAGCTGCAGCAGTGATTTGACGTAAATGCGGGTTGGTGCCATCAGGTGTTCTGCCAGAGGCTTGCCTGCCAGCGGGGCGCTGAGGTCTGAACCGGCTACTTCCAGAACCTTGCGGATCAGTGAGTAACCGTTGGAGTGTGGTCCGCTGGATTTCAAACCGATTAACACGTCACCGGGGGAGACGTTGCTGCCATCAATGATTTCAGACTTTTCAACCACGCCGACACAGAAACCCGCCAGATCGTAATCGTCACCCTGGTACATCCCGGGCATCTCCGCCGTTTCACCCCCGATCAGGGCGCAGCCAGACTGTTCACAGCCTTTGCCAATCCCGGTGACCACGCGTTCAGCCACATCGACATTTAATTGGCCGGTGGCGTAATAGTCCAGAAAGAACAGCGGTTCGGCACCACAAACCAGCAGGTCGTTGACGCACATGGCCACCAGATCGATGCCAATATGGTCATGCATCCCCAGGTCCATGGCCAGCTTCAGTTTGGTACCCACGCCATCGGTGCCGGAAACCAGAACCGGTTCTTTATACCCGGCTGGCAGTTGGCACAGCGCTCCAAAACCGCCCAGGCCACCCATTACCTCAGGGCGGGAGGTGGCCTTTGCTACCTGTTTAATGCGCTCAACCAGAGCGTTGCCAGCGTCGATATCGACACCTGCATCCTTGTAACTCAGGGAGGTTCTGGAATCCGATTTGTTCATTGATATCAATCCGCTTGTTGCCAGAGCTTGTTACCACCGGCGGTGCCGACAGTGTTTTAATCCGGACTGTTCACTGACCGGGGGCGGTGTTCAGTCCAACACGGTTTGGGTGGATGAAGGCGGCTATTCTAGGAGGCTGCGGTATTTATCGCAATGCTGTTACCGCATTGTCGCTGATGTCTGGTGGTAATTTTTGGTAATTTGGATCTGATTTCAGGGTTAGAAGTGATTACCATAGTGCATTTTCAATGCCCGCAGTTGTCCAGACGTTGGCAAATGCAGTATTTTTTGCCGGATTTATGGCAGAATGATGTTCATTTGATTTTTATGTACAGGATTTTATTGATGCCTGTGGCTAAGCGATGCAACGCTCTCCTGCAAAACCTGATCAGTCCGCTGACCTTCTTGTCTGCCCCTGAAGCCCGTTCAGCCGTTAAGGCGGCCACTCTGGTGGTGGGTCTTCTGGTATTTTCCATATTGCCTGAAAATACCCATGCAGCCTTGGTCAAAGGGTTATACAGTCAGGAAGTGCCAGTGTCCGGACAAAGTTATCAGGAGCGGGCGGATGCCATGTCCCAGGCTCTGGCGGAGGTGCTGGTGAAAGTGGCTGGACAGCGTGAGGTACTGGCCAACAGTGTGGTAAAAAGTGCACTGGCCAAGCCGGAAGCCTATATTCGCAAGTTTGGTTTCCGCAGCTCTTCTGCTGATCAGGCGTCCTCCCTCAACCGTCAGCAGTATTTGCAGGCGGTATTTGATGACCAGGCAATTAACCGCCTGCTGCGCAGTGCCGGTGTTGCCATCTGGGGACAGAGCAGACCATCGACACTGGTGTGGCTGGCGATGGAGAGCGGTGGGCAGCGCTCAATCGTCAATGCTTCAGGGACACTACCCGCGGTGTTTGCCGAGAGCTTTCAGGGGCGGGGCTTGCCGGTACTCTTTCCTTTGATGGACTTTGAAGATGCCGGGGCGATTTCAACTGTTGATGTATGGGGCGGCTTTACCCACAAATTGCAGGACGCTTCCCGGCGTTATGGTTCTGAATCGATTCTGACCGGGCGTTTGTCCCGTGCTCTGTCACCGGACGCTCTGGCGCAAAACGAACGCTACAATGGTCGGTTGACGCTGATATTCCGGGGAATGAGTCAGTCTGTGGCGGTTAATGGCCTGGATGCTGTTGCGTTGACACAGCTGGCCGCTGATCTGGTAGGCACAACCTTGTCCCGTCACTATGCCATTAATGTCTCCGATGCCAGTGGCAAGACTCTGCTGGTGGTTGAGAATGTTGCCAGTCTGGACGATTATGCCGCCCTGAATAAATACCTTGAGCGGATAACCGCCATTCGTGATGTGTCTGTTCATCGGGTGGCAGGTTCAACGATTGAGTTGGAGCTGGTTATTGATGGCTCTGAAAGCCAGTTGGCCGATGCCCTGGCCCTGGGTCGAAACCTCCGGCCGGTTGCACCGGGTTCTGACTCTTCGGCAACTATGCGCTACAGTTGGTCCTACTGACAGGCTCCTGACTGTTTGCCGTCAGAGTTACGCTATGCGGTGGTCCATGTGATTAGTAGTGATAGTTCTTGCACAACCGGCTGGAGTTATTTGCGGTATCAAAGCAATACCGGGGATGCACAGGTTGTAGCTCCTGTAGCCAGAAATACTAAACCATTATCGTGTTTTAGCCGGTCACTTTGGTCTCTGGAAAATACCCCGACCTGCCCTGGCTTGAGCAATCGTTTTTCAGAGATTGGTGAACCGGTCAGAAGGTCGGTTTCCTTACCCGATTTGACCATTTGCCCCTGTGAAAATAATGAACCTTCCAAGTGTGGCAAAAAGAGGATGCCAGCGCTTTTGTCGCAGGGGGAGGCAAAGCAGTGGGGCAGGGAGTCTGAGTTAAATAGTGATGGAGGTCATGCTGCCGAATGTTTACTCACCGCTATCGAAAATAATGATAGTGAAGTGGTCCAATCCCTAATCCACGAGCCTCTTCTTGATTTTAATATGGAGGTAATCAGTAAAACTTCGCGTCGTTGGTGTACTCCTTTAATGCTGGCGATTGAAAGAAATTTTCTGGAGCTTGCCAGGATTATACTCAAGGTTGAGACGGTTGAGATTAACAGGGTTTTGGGTTCGAATGCTTTGCATGTGGCGGCACAAGAGGGTAATGCCGATGCTGTAGATCTGCTAGTGCGTTCAGGGGCAGACGTTAATGCCCGGGATGTGAATGGCTGGACAAGCCTGATGAAAGCCTGCAAGACAAAAAATGAGGATATTGTCAGATTGTTGCTTGATTATCAGGCAGATGTGACATTGGTTAATCTGTTCGAATTATCGGCCCTCAATATACTGGTTAATGATGATGGTGCTGAGAGACCCGATCTACTGGTGTTGCTGATTGAACATGGGGCTCCTGTTGATCAATGCGACATGAATGCCTGGTTTCCGCTGATAATAGCCATCAAGAATGGGTGCTTGCAGTATATTCGAGTTTTGCTGGGTGAAGGCTGGGAAAAAGCGACCTGTCAAAACGAAGGGCTGGTTTTTTTGTTTGCAGCTGTGTATGGGAATGAGTCCGTACTCAGGTATTTGTACGACAAAATGCCGAAGAACTTTTTGTCGTTTAAGGATGTCGATAAGTATTGCTCATTGCGAGGCATTGATGTTTCTCACTACAAGACGGTATTAACATTATTAAAAGAAAGGTATGGGGATCTTTTATCGCCTGAACTACCAGAAACTTTTTTTTCTCTGAAAAGCCAGTGTCGTCGAGTCATTCAACGACAGATGTTAGATAGAGGTTTTGATCAGCTTCCCCTGTCGGCAAATTTGAAAAACTATTGTGCTCAGACTCAATTACCCATCCTTGTGGATAACGAGGAAGAACTCCGGGCCTTTTATAGATCTGAATATGAAACTGAAGATCGTGAAGATTGGTTCCTGACATGGGGCAGTCCATCTCCGGTTGATTCTGTGGATTGGTTTCATGAAGAATCCTGGGGTATATAACTATCGCCTTTGAAGTTACTACTTGCTTATAGGCCTGCCCAAGGCCGAGATAATTATGGTACTCTTGCACCACCTGCATAGAAACGACAAGGCCAGCAATCTTTGCCATGCCGGAGCAGCCGAAGAGAAAGACTGATACACTTTTGTTGTCCTGTTGTTGTCATACTCTTTCTCTGTTAACAAACAGCCCATATAAGTAGTTGGCCAAATGGAATCGTATATTTCTGGCTAAGTGGGCAGTTACTATGCAAGGCACAACGTAGGGAGCATAGCCGTAGCTATGT
>NZ_JBLYNV010000072.1:0-25249 GCF_049310165.1 Endozoicomonas sp. ALE010
GCCAAATGGAATCGTATATTTCTGGCTAAGTGGGCAGTTGCTATGCAAGGCGCAACGTAGGGAGCATAGCCGTAGCTATGTGACCGGAGTTCCAACGCCGCAGAGTGACTGACAACTTAGTCAGAAATATATGATTTCATTTGGTTAACTACTTATGCCCGTTATCCATTGCTATAAAGCCGGAACGGTGTTTTTGATCAAAATATTCTGGTAGAGAATGCAGCCCGAGGATTTGACTGCCGGACAGCTTGGGAAGTTCATGGTCATTCAGAAGATTCAGAATCTGCTTTTCCGGATTTGAGACATAGGCCGGGGTGATAGTTGGCAGGTACAGTATTCATATTAATTATCCTTACAGTAATTTATCCCTGTTATGAATACTGCCCTTGTCGTCAGCTTATGTAACCAGGAACCTGATTGATTGCAGTGCTTCAGGTAATCCCAGGAGAATGTCCGAATAATATTCTTCTGATACAGTATCTAATTATTCGGACAAAAAGAAAATGAATTTGCTGCACTGGCCCTGTCGGCGTCTTTGTCCAAGGAAAATCAACAACAGCAGAATAAAGGCGGGTATCCATGTCAGTTGTTTTGGCAGTCGCTCTGCCGGAACTTCCAGACGATGAATCTGCCAGTCAAAATCAATACCGGCCTGCTGCGCCTCACTGTTGAAGTCAACCATATCGATGGTCAGGTCATCCCCATCAACCAGAACCTCCAGGCCCATGTGGCGGAACCGGTCATCAGCCGTGGCCTGGTCGCCAGCGGGGAGAATAACCATCTGATTAACCGATTTGCCTTCCAGGGTTTCTCCTGCTACCCACAGGCGTGCATCAGCCTGGTCCGGCAGTGCTTCAACCTGGGCAACAATGTCACGACCTTCATGGGTTTCATAGGGAGGGTAAATCCTGTCCCACCAGAAGTCTGGCCTGAACAGGGTGAAGGCGATCAGCAGCATGCCCAGGGTTTCGTACCAGCGGTTTTTTACTAACCAGTGACCCTGGGTTGCGGTAGCAAACACCAGCATGGCCGCAATGGCACCAAAGACGACAATCGCCAGTTGTGCAAGGCTGTCAACGCCGATCAGCAGTAACTCAGTATTAAAGATAAACATAAAGGGCAGAACAGCGGTGCGGATATCGTAGGTGAAGCCCTGGATACCGGTCTTGATTGGGTCCGACTGTGCGATGGCCGAAGCGGCAAAGGCAGCCAGGCCCACAGGCGGAGTATCATCCGCCAGAATACCGAAATAGAAGACAAACAGATGGACCGCAATCAGAGGCACGATCAGTCCATGCTGTGCGCCCAGGGTTACGATAACCGGTGCCATCAGGGTGGACACCACAATATAGTTAGCGGTGGTTGGCAGCCCCATGCCCAGCACCAGACAGATAATGGCGGTGAACAGCAGCATAAGAATGATACTGCCAGCAGAAATCCACTCCACGAACTCGGTCATTACCAGACCAACACCGGTCAGCGTGACTGCACCCACAACAATACCGGCGGTTGCAGTGGCAACACCAATGCCGATCATATTGCGGGCCCCGGTGGTCATGCCGTCCAACAGATCCAGAAAGCCCTCTTTGAGATGCGTGGTGGTTTGCTCCTTCCGGAACAGATCAATCAGGGTTTTATGGGTCAGTGTGATGAAAACCATGACCAGGGTTGCCCAGAAGGCAGAGAGGCCAGGGGAGTAGCGTTCAACGGTCAGACACCACAGTAACACCACCAGGGGCAGCAAATAATAGAGACCGCGCTTGATGGTTGGTCCGGGCACAGGAGTACTGCGTATATCCTCTTCAATATTGTTGATGAGATCCGGTTGTCTGGCAGCCACTTTCAGAAGTATCAGATAACTGGCCAGCAATGCCAGCGTGATGATCCAGAGGGCGTGCTCTCCCATATACTGTCTGGTCCAGCCAACACCGTAATAGACGCCAGCGCCCAGCAGGCAGAGTCCGGCAAACGAGCCCGTGAATGACATCAGTGCCTGAGTCTTTGTGCGGGTGACGCTTCTTGGCAATCCCTGCATGCCCGCTTTCAAAGCTTCAAGATGGACAATATAAAACAGGGCAATGTAGGAAATCGCGGCGGGTAACAGGGCGTGGCGAATAACATCGATATAAGAGATGCCAACATATTCCACCATCAGGAACGCCGCAGCGCCCATAATAGGCGGCGTCAGTTGTCCATTGGTGGAGGCGGCAACTTCAATGGCACCGGCCTTGTGAGCAGGAAAGCCGACCCGTTTCATCAGGGGGATGGTGAAGGTCCCGGTGGTGACCACATTGGCGATGGACGAGCCGGACACCACACCGCTCAGGCCGGATGACACCACAGCAGCCTTGGCAGGCCCACCTTTGAGATGACCCAGCAGAGAGAATGCTACCTGAATGAAGTAATTACCGGCACCGGCCTTTTCCAGCAGTGAACCAAACAGAACAAACAGGAAAACAAAGCTGGTGGATACACCCAGGGCAACACCAAAGACTCCTTCAGTGGTGATCCAGAAGTGCGACAGCGCCTTGTTGAGACTGGCACCTTTGTGGGCAATCACATCCGGCATGTAAGGGCCGGCAAAGGCATAGGTGATAAAAACCGCCGCAACCACCATCAGTGGCGGCCCCAGTGCCCGGCGGGTTGCTTCCAGCAGAAGCAGCATACCAGCACCGGCCGTGACCAGATCCAGGATAACGGGAGCCCCGGCACGGGTCGCCAGCGCCTGGTGAAAAATATAAAGGTAGGCGGCACAGAAGCTGCCAGTCAGTGCAAATAGCCAGTCAGTCACGGGCACCTGATGGGTAAACGATTTTTTCCTGGCAGGGAAGGCAATAAATGCCAGGAAAATGGCAAAGGCGAGATGGATTGCCCGGGCCTGACCATCGTTAAATATGCCAACATTGAAAATATACGGCAGAGGTGATGCGTTCCACAGCTGAAACAGTGACCAGCTCAGGGCTGTGCCCAGTAATACCAGTCTGGATTTGCCAATGGGCTGGCGGCCGCCCTGTTCGGACTGGTTAACCATTTGTTCAGCAGAGCTGGTGGAGCCTGCTGTTGAATTATTCAGCTTGGCGCTGTTGACTGCTTCCATAATATACCTGTTGTTATTGAAGTTATGCGCTCTGGAAATGATGCATTCTTCATCCAATGGCTCATGGCCTTATAAAAATGCGGGGAAGCGGAATATCCATGAGGTAAAAAAGACGACACTGCTTCCCCATGCAGCCCTGTGACCCCTGTTGGGTGAGGGCTGTATAGGTCTTCATGCAGAATTCAGGCAGCACTCTGCGTGATGACAAACTGCATTTGGGAAGGTGTTGCTACACCTTCCCGGATCAGGGAAAAAAGTTCAGAGAAGACCTGCTTCCTGATAGTAACGCCTGGCACCTTCATGCAGCGGGATGCTGAGGCCATCAGACACCATCTCTTCTTTCTTCAGGGTGCCAAACGCCTGGTGCAGTTTTTTGAAGGTGGACAGATCTTCAAATACAGCTTTGGTCACCTGGTAGACAGCTGCTTCGCTGGCCGCCGTGGAGGAGACAAAGGTTGCCGCCACACCGAAGGTCTGAACGTCTTGATCGTTGCCCTTATACATGCCACCGGGGATAGTCGCAGTGCGGTAGTATGGGTTGTCTTTGATCAACTGGTTGACTTTATCGCCTGCGACAGAGACCAGTACGGTATCACAGGAAGTGGTGGCTTCCTTGAAAGATCCGGATGGGTGGCCAACGGTATAGACAAAGGCGTCAATCTTGTTGTCACAGAGTGCCTTGGCGTGTTCGGCTGCTTTCAGCTCGGAAACCAGGGAGAAGCTGTCGTGTGTCCAGCCATACAGTTTCATCAGCTGTTCTATAGTGCCACGCTGACCGGAGCCCGGATTACCGATGTTGACGCGCTTCCCCTTCAGGTCTTCAAACGTGCTGATGCCGGCATCTGCCCTGGCCAGAATGGTAAAGGCTTCCGGGTGTACCGAGAAAATCGCCCGCAGGTCCTTGTTGGCACCTTGCTGTTCAAAAGCGCTGGTTCCCCGGTAGGCGTGGAACTGCCAGTCCGACTGGACGATACCCATATCGAGCTCACCGGCACGGATGGTGTTCAGGTTGTAAATAGAACCACCGGTACTTTCAACCGAACAGCGGATGCCATGCTCTTTGCGTCCCTTATTCACCAGGCGGCAGATAGCGCCACCGGTTGGGTAGTAAACGCCGGTGACACCGCCGGTACCAATGGTGACAAACTGCTGGCTGGATGGGGCTGCACTGGCAGTGGAGGAGATAGCTGCAAAGCCTGCCCCCAGAATGGCAAGTCCCAGTTTTTTGAAAATGGTCATTGTCAGTCCTCTTGATTTGAGCTTTTTTTACCATGGCAACAACAAGAGGTGGGCAGTGAACATCAGCTCTGGCGGGTCCCGGGTGAATTCCCCGGGCAGACCTGATTGCTTCTGAACCGTACTTCTCGTTCATGGCTGTTATATTCAGTCCGGACAGCATTTCCATGTTGTCCCCTGACTGGTTTGACTCGCTTAACCATGAATGGCAAGCCGAGAATTTGCCTGTCAGGTTATTACGTTTGTCGAAGCAACCTGATGCGATAGGTGATGCTACCATGTTTACGTATTGATTTCTTTGATTTCTGTCTATTGATTCTCGGTAAGTGCTTATGATAGATCGGAAAAGTTGTCGTCTTTATTGTGCGCAGCACTTTTTATACTTCTTGCCACTGCCGCAGGGGCAGGGATCATTTCTGCCAGCGTTTTCTGTTTTGACCAGTGCCATTTTGGGGTAGACAAAGTACCAGTGCCCTTCTTTTTTAATAAAAGAAGAGCGTTCATGGTGAACTTGTTCAGGGCCTGAGAGTGACTCCCTGAACCAGGCCTTGAATTCAACCATGCCCGATTGATCCGCCGCTTGTCCTGCCTCTGTATCGACAATCTCGAGTTTTTGCCACAGCGTACCGTGTGATTGCTGGTAGACTTTCTGTTGCTTGATGGTTTCCTGTTGCCCGGGGTGTGTTGTGGCAACCAGGTAGGGAATATTGCTCAGTGTGTAAGCCGTATAACGGGAACGCATTAATGCTTCAGCTGTTGGGGCTGGCTTCCCTTGAATATAAGGCTTGCAACATTCGGTGAATGTTTTTCCAAAGCCACAGGGGCAATCTGAGGGGTTAATGGACATGGTAACTACCCGAAAACGGTATATGCAAAACGTATGAACAAAATTTTAAGTTGAGACATCAATGCCAGCGGCTGTTGACGTTTCTTTGCTGAATTTACGGCGAAACGTTAACAGGCTCTGACCTGTTGCCGCAAGAGCTGTAAAGATCAAGGCTGTTAAGAACTTAATTGTTTGTTTTTCTTTCAGTAATTATTTCTGATCAATCTTATCGAAATCTATGGAGGTGTCTTATGCCAGCTATAGGCAAAATTTCCGGACAGTTTGAATCACCGGTCACAGGCCCCACTCGCAACCGTGCTGTTGGTCAATTTGAGGGAAGGACGACCACTGAATCCGATGCCACAAGACAGACTGAAATTAACCGATCATTCGATCAAACACCCTTACTTAAAGATCGTTTAATCTATCCATTTTATGCCGCCAAAAATCGAATACTGCACATGGCTGGTATAGGTGCACAGGCTGGCGTTTATACGCCGATGTTCGCTGCAAGTGCTATCTGTGTTGGAGCCGGTGAAATTATTGGCAATACCGTTGGTGGATTAATTAAGAGTTTATTCTTTCCAAACTCTGATATACCACCGGGTGAAGTTGGTGCTTTACTGGGATTGTATACAGGGATTTTGCTATCCATTCCTGCCGCCGTTGTTCTTGGTGTGTTTACTACGACTGCTTTTGCTGTTATTGGTCTGGCTGGCAGCGTGCTGGCTTCACCGTTTGATATCTATCATGGCATGACACTGGCTGATAAAGTAGACCTGAACCCAAAGCAAGTGCGGGTAATGGATATATGGGATGATATCAAAATGCCTGAACTCAGCCAGTTTGTTAACTGGGAATAGTGGGTGTCCTTTTTTTACCCTCGTTCTGTCTCATCGCTCTGATGGTTAATGTAACCCTGATACCTGGTCTGAATCTCAACCTGCTGTGCTAACGGGTTATGGGTTTTAGCGTCTGGCAAATAACTCATGAATAGGGAACTTTATCCAGGTTTTTCTACTCTAAAGGCAGCGAAAAATAAAAAACGGATTGTTTTTACCATCAACAACAAGCATCAGGGTGTTTCATATGATACCTTCCAAAACGCCAGCTCTGCCCGATCCATCATACCAATATCAAGCTGGTAAGTCGGATAAACCAGAGCCAGGCTCAGATGATCAAACGTATGTAAAACTGAGTAGTTCAGGAACTACGCTAAGAAACAGAAAAGATCGCAGCACTGAAAAGGCCGTTAGTGAGTGGCATGTTGATGTTCAACAGCCAACCGCTTCAACGTTATCCATCACCAAAGGGCGGTCTTCGGACAATAGCGAACGCCAGCCGACAGCTGAGAAACCTGATGTTCAACAGCCAACCGTATTTACATTCCCAACCAGAGAAGAGCTGGCTCTGCAAGAACGCGAGCAGAAAGCTGAGGAACTTGGCCGGTTGCGAACGTTTAGAGATGCCATCTCCAGATCCGAAGCCTTATCCATCCTCAATAAACATGATTACAACTATATGCGTATAGCTGCCAGGCACGGATTTAGGGATATCATTCACTATCTGGTCGAAAATCAGATGCAAGAGGTTTATAAACTATCTGAATATGCACCCATTTGGGAAGCGACTAACTCCGGACACCTGAAGATTGTCGATTACCTGACCGATCATGGATTGGATAAGGATAACACGTATCATGTATGTCGTGATTTATATGGCCTGGATAATCTCATTACAGCGGTAGCTTCATCTGATCAGATGGACACAGATAGCGAAATCGAAATGGTTGAACTCCTTTTGGCAAAAGGAGAGCCGGTGGATGGCTATGGTCTTATCACTCCTGCCTTTGTGGCAAACAGTAAGAACAAATCAGAGTTAGTTGCTTTTTTAAAGAAGCATGGTGCTAAACCGGAGGGGCTGAAAAAGCTCGACTGCGATAAGGTACAAAAAATTACTGATATTGAATTTGCGGAGGAAGTACGAAATTTTAATCTTGAGAACCTGAAGGTGAGAGACGTTTTTGTTTTTCTCTCAGAATTCGGTGAAAAAAAACAGAGAAATAGTCGAGACTCAAAAACCGACGAAAGAGAAGATCGTAAAGAAATGCCAGAGCCCATTCCCAGATTTTTTCATTGCAATTCAATCAGAGAAGGCAAAAGTGCTGCAATCAACCCAAGTGCCAGTGAAAAAGCTTCTTGTAACAGTGATATTGCTGAAGCGACCGCAAGAGATTCTCAGCTTCGTCCTGATGTTCATTCTGTACAAGCTTCACCACTTGCTCCCGTGCTTCAAAGAGACGATATAGCACCACCCTCCTATGCAGATGTAATGCGTAGTACTTGATTGTTTGCTTTTCTGTCAGTATTTATAACCCTGTTGTTATGGGATGAGGGGATAAACCTGCTGTAAGCTTTGATGCAGTACTTATTTCTGATCAATCTTATTGAAATCCATGGAGGGATCTCATGCAGTCTATAGGAAACATTACCGGTCAGTTTGATTCAACGGTCACAGAACCCAACCGTACAGACGGTCAATTTGCTGGCAGGACGACCACGGAATCCGATGCCACAAGACAGACTGAAAATAACCGATCATTTAATGAAAAGCCTTCACTTAAAGATCGTTTAATCTATCCATTTTATGCCGCCAAAAATCGGATTCTGAAAATGGGGGGTATAGGTGCACAAGCTGGGCTTTTTGCGCCGATAATCACTCTCGGTAGCATTTGTGGTATAGCCGGTAACATTATTGGCAATACCGTTGGCCGATTAATTCAATGTTTATTCTTTCCGAGCCCTGAGGAATCATCACCGGGCAATACGGGTTTTCTTGTCGGACTTTATCTGGGCTATTTGCTCGCCGTTCCTGTCAGCGTCGCACTTGGTGCGGTTGCTGCGGCTGCTTTTGCTGTTATTGGGCTGGCTGGCAGCGTGGTCTCTTTACCTGTCGACATCTATCGTGCCGCCACAAAGGATAACAAAGCGGACCTGCACCCGGAACCAGTGCGGATAATGGATATAGCGAATGAGATCAAACACACTGACATCAGAGACTTGTTTGATTTTCAAGATTTTGAGCCTATACCTTTGTCAATGTCGAGTCTAATATTTTGATCCGTTTAAAACCCGGGAGAGTCAGGATTCTGAATTTTGCTCCCGGTTGCCGTATCGTTTATTGAATAGAGTTTGTGGTATTCACCGCTGTGCAGTGTGATGAAACAGGATACAATCAGTCTATTTAAACCAGCTACTCCACCAGAGCGATAGGCATTGTGCTTGACGAACCCCAGAAGAGAGCCATCCAGAAAGCCTACAGTGCTTTTCTGGAGAGTAAAAAGCTAAAGGCCCGACCGGGGCAGAAGCAGATGATTGCCGAGATTGCCCGAGCGCTAGGAGATATTAACACCGACAGTGAAGGCCGCAGAATCTCTGACCCCTCCGTTACCGTGATTGAAGCCGGTACGGGTACCGGAAAAACCGTGGGGTATGTGTTGCCTGCGGTGGTAATGGCTCAGGCTGCGAAAAAACGTTTGGTCATTGCCACGGCCACCGTGACCCTTCAGGAGCAGGTCATCAATAAAGATCTGCCGGACATTATTTTAAAAACCGGACTCAAGTTCTCTTACACCCTGGCCAAGGGGCGTGGGCGTTATGCCTGTCTGAGTAAGCTGGACCGGCTGCTTCAGGAAGAGGAAGCGACTGCCTCGTTAATGGATATGTTCGCCTACGATGGTCACACCCTGGAAAACGATCAGTCCTCCCTGGCGCTATACCAGAGCATGCTGGAGGCATTTGCCGCTGCCAAATGGGAGGGTGACCGGGACAGCTGGCCTGATGCCCTGGAAGATCAGCAATGGCGAACCATCACCACTGACCATGCCCAATGCAGCGGACGTCGTTGTGGTTATTTCCGGCAGTGCCCATTTTATAAAGCCCGGGGTGATCTTGAGCATGCCGATGTTGTGGTTGCCAACCACGACCTTGTGCTGGCGGATCTGGCGCTGGGAGGCGGTGCGATTCTTCCTGAGCCAAAGGATGCCATCTATGTATTTGATGAAGGCCACCACCTGCCAGACAAAGCCATTGATCATTTTACCTGTCAGTCCAGAGTCAAAGGCACGGCCAGCTGGCTGGAGAAAGCCGGGCGACATCTGCAGAAGATTCTGACCCAGCAGGCCCTGCCGGGAGAGCTGGGTGAATTGCTGGAGCGGATTCAGCCCGAGTTTGATGCCCTGGTCAATGCTCTGGGTCATACCCGGGAGATGCTGCACAGCATTGCCCGGTTTGAACCAAAAACACAATTTACCACCCAGGGGGAGAGTCAGGTCGCTTATTACCGCTTTCCCCAGGGCATTGTGCCTGAACCATTACGACAACAGGCGGAACGGTTGAAAGCCGGTTTCAGCAAGTGCAGCGGTATGCTGGAAAAGATAGCCAAAGCCCTGGACGATGCAATGGACGGCGACGTTCCCGGTATTGATCGCTGGCAGGCGGAACAGCTCTATCCTGAAATCGGTGGCATGCAGTCACGAATGGAGAGCCATTTTCAACTCTGGCTGACCTACACCATCAAAGATCCCGAGGGAGAGCCTCCCAGCGCACGCTGGTTGAAATGGAGCGAAGGTGCTTTTGGCGAAGAGCTGGAGGTTTTCAGCAGCCCGATCATGTCTTCCATGACCTTATGGCAGACGCTGTGGAATCCTGCTCACGCAGCCATTGTCACCTCGGCAACCCTGGCCGCCCTGGGTAGTTTTGGCCGGTTCCGGATGCGCTCCGGAGTGCCTGCTGAGTCTCGCTGTGTGGTAGTGCCCAGTCCATTTCTGCATGGTGAGGCGGCATCTCTGGTAATACCGGCCATGGCTTCAGACCCACGGAATGCGGAAGACCATACTGCCGAGATTATCGAGCTGCTACCCGAGTTACTGTCCGGTGATGATCGCCCAAAAGGGATGCTGGTACTGTTCTCTTCCCGCCGACAGATGAAGGATGTGCACTTTGGTCTGGATGCCTGTTGGCAGGAGAAGATCCTGCTGCAGGATGACTATTCACGACAGGAGTTGTTGAAGAAGCACCGCCAGCAGATTGATGACGGCAAGGTCAGCATCCTGTTTGGTCTTGCCAGCCTGGCAGAAGGGATAGATTTACCCGGTCATTATTGCGAACACGTGATTATTGCCAAGATTCCTTTTGCAGTACCGGACGACCCTGTGGAGGCAGCACTTTCTGAGTGGCTGGAAGCCCAGGGGCGGAATCCGTTTATGGAAATTACCGTGCCGGATGCGGCGATCCGCCTGATACAGGCTTGTGGCCGTCTGTTGCGAACGGAGCAGGATCGTGGTCGCATCACGATTATGGATCGACGGCTGGTTACCGCCAGGTATGGTCAGATGATCATGAACTCTCTGCCACCGTTTAACCGGATTATCGAGCCAGCTGCGGCGGTTATGATGAGATAAGATAAAGGGCGATTTTGAAGGAGGCCACTGCTACCTGTCGGCAGCAGCGGCCGGATTAACCGATAAATTATCCGAGAATATTCTGGTTTATCCCGACCATTCCCAGCATTGGCAGTAGTAAATTGTAAGGACTTTGATCAGCAACTTTGTTAGCAGAGCTGTACCAGTACCCGGGTTGCCAATCTACATATTTGACTTCCTCGCTTGTAGGTTCATCCATTGAATAAGTGAATACGGTGTCATTTTCACTATCAAGGAAGAATTGGCTTACCCGATGTGGCAAACCTATAATTTTTAACACTTCACCCTCATTCATTATCACCAGTTGTGAACTGACATCGGTTAAGAGGCTTTCTTCATTTAGCAGGGTGTTTACCCTGGTCATGTTATTGTTGCTCTCAATGTCGGTAGAGTTAAGCGGTTTTATCGGCATGGGTGTCGGCTCTGATACGTCAGTGCAGTTGGTGTTTGTCGACAATGACTGACTGCCATTAGTGGGATGCGCTGGGGTAGTTATATCAGGCAAAGAAGTGGGTGTTTCTGTGGCAGATGTCGGGACACCAGTTTCGGTTTTCGGTTTTTGGTTATTAAGCAAGGCAAAGCTGACAGCACTCCCTTTGGGTACCGATGCAATCTTGATGAAATGTTTATCTGAATCATCAATAACAGCAGTGCTGTTTTGGTAAACAAAAGTACCATTTGGAGAAAAATGATTCACACTTCCGGTGGGTGACTCATTAGTACTGGGTGCATAGTAACCTATATCTGTCTTCGAGTTATCTGAAGTAGATGGCCTGAAATATAACTCAAACGGCATGGCTGTTTTGTCGTGATATAAAAAATACGCCGTGACGGGAAGCCACGGAGAGTAAATATTAAAAACACCGAGTTTAAAAGCATTGGCCCCATGGTTAAATTTTACTGCCTTGGGTATTGTAGAGATAATTTGCTTGTCATTTTTTACCATTAACCAATGATTACTTTTTTCGATTTTGTATGCATTTCCTTGCGGGGTAATGATTTTATCCTTTAGTTTGCCAGTTTTTGAAAACAGTAAAGTGTCATGTAAGTTGACTGGTTCATGCTTTGATATACCCTTTGGTTTGAACCATTTACGACCAGTAAAGTAGTTTTTTTCCATCTTGGCATATTCCCTGCCGATGTGCTTTTTACCACCAATCCTGCCGAGCCATTGTCTGCCAGTTGATTTGCCCCCTTTTGGGCCAGGTAATGGATGGTGGGAACCACCTCCACCGACTCCTCCTGATGACCTTCTGGAGCCTCTTCTTGAGCTTCCTGAGCCTCTTGAGCCTCTGGAACCACCACCTCTGCTGGAACCCCCACCTCTGCTGGAACTCGATCCTCTGGGAGAACGCTTATATCTTAACGGTGCTTCGATCTCATCCTTCGTCGCTTCTCTTTCAATCACCACCTGAGGGGGCTTTTCTTCAGTCTGGCCACTGTCGTGTTCATTCTGGCTGTTCAATGCAGCCATCCAGGCTGGCTGGCCCGGGGACTTGACATCAGGGGGGGTTAAGGGGACAGGGAGGAATGAGTCTGTTGAATTAGTCAATGTTGATAAGGACGTTGGCTTGGCATTGACCGATGTATGAGTAGTAACGCCAGCGACGCATTTGCCAGCCAGGGTCAGCAAAGTGATGAGCCTGGCGGGGGCGGATGATGCATAATATGCCGGGTTAGGAAGATGCTTAAGGGTCTGTGCAGCGCAAGCTAATGAGTATCTTGCCTTACCGGTCAGCCATTCGTACGTTGAAGCTTCAGGTCCACTACTGTCCGGGATTTTGGTATCAGGTATGCCGGGTGGTGTTAATTGATTTGGTTCACTGATTATCATGGTGGTAACAGCTCCTGTTTATATTCTGCGACTCCTCAATGGAGGCAGGATGAAAGGAAGAAAAGCACGGCGTGTGTTGTATTTGTTGATTTCTGGGCACCGTGCTGTCTATCAGACAATAGGGACAGGATTTTGTTCCCGTTTTCTAACCGATCAGGTTCAATATTTATCGCTCATAGTAAGCCACAACTCTGTCAGCAAGTGCTGACCGTTCACAGCCGGTTCCATTGGACGCCTCCAGCACAAAATTGTAAGCCTTTGCTACCATGTAGGGACTAAGGCAGGCAGCAACGCTGAATCCTGTGAAATACCCGATAGCGCCACCAACCGCTACACCAATATACTGACCTTCTGTTATCCGACCTCCTGTTAACTGACCTTCTGCTCCTTCCATCATCCCCCCTAACATCGCACCTCCGGCACCCAGAGTGAAACACCCGACGTGGGCGGCAACTTGCGTGATAATCACTGATGCACTGCCCATTGCGATCGCTGACAATGTGGCCAGAACACGCTCTGTTTTTCGGGTTTTCAGTAACGGCCCATCGTATCTGTTGTTTTGTTCCGATATCTGGGACCTTTTATCAGGGTATATATCAATAGAAACTTCTTTGCCAGAATGCCTGGCTTTAGGTTCAGCCGGAAAACTGACTACAGTTGAAGGATTGTATTGTTCGGTGAAATAAGATTCGGTGGTTTCGTTAGCATTCATATAACAGCTCAATTTAAATCGATTGATGAACTAAGGATTTGTCTCAGAATAAATCATAGTGCCAATAAAAAGAAAATTGAAAAAACGGAGCATAAAAAACGCTGCGGTGGTTACAGCGATTTTTTATTAACAGTTTAGATTGTATTGGGTTTATGCCCTTGATGTTGAAGTTGACCCCTCATAATGAGCCACAACTCTATCGGCAAGATTGGACCTTTCAAAGTCATTGCCATTTGACGCCTCCAGAACCAGATTGTAAGTCTTTGCTATAAAATAGGGGATAAAGTAGGCCATCACGGCATATCCTGCGAAAGCCCCAACAGAGAAACCGATCACGCTACCAAGAAACATACCATAAGGCCCTCCTACCACCCCAATCGCGGTACCAATGCCACCCAAAATGCTACCCGCTACGGAAGCGATAGTCGGGGCGATGAATAACACTGATGCAACGCCCATCGCGATCGCTGACAATGTGGCCAGGGTACGCTTGGTTTTTCGGTTATGCAGTGGCCGCCCCTCGTACACGTTGCCTCTTTCAGGTATTTGGGGGCTTTCATGGTAGTGCGTAGCGATAGTTACTCTTTTGCCAGAAAGGTCGGCTTTAGTGGTTCCGGAATTGACTTCAGGTTGCCTGGCAGGTTGGCCTGTTAAATACTGACTGCCTCCAATAGAATTCATATTTCACCTCCATATGTACAGATTGATCAGCGATGTTTCATTAAATGTAAACTGTTACAAGTCTTACTCGTACTTGTTGTTATTGATTGTATTAATATTAACAAGCTGTTCAATAACATGATTGTTAGAATTACTATCATCTATCGGGTGCAATGAGGAATCGGATTGAAACAAGGCTGATAAAATGAATAAGACGTACCAATAAAAAGAAAATAAAAAAAGCGGTGCATAAAAAAATGGCTGCAGTGATTGCAGCCATTTTTATATTGCCAATGCTCTGATTTACAAAGCCTTGATCGCCTCCAGCTGTTCTTCCAGCTTGGCCCTGGCGGCTTGAGCTTCAGCCAGCTTGTCCTGCTCTTTGGCAACCACGTCGGCGGGTGCCTTGCTGATGAATTTCTCGTTGTTTAACTTGCCTTCAAAGCGGGCCACTTCTTTGGCAAACCGCTCAATCTCCTTATTGAGTCGGGCAGACTCTTTGTCCTTGTCGATCAGGCCAGCCATTGGTACCAGAACTTCCATGGAGCCTACCAGCTGAGTGGTTGCCATGGGGGCTTCTTCACCGGCGACCAGAACCCTGATGTCTTCCAGTTTGGCCAGGGACTTCAGGAAGGTCTGGTTGTCATTCAGGCGGGCAACGTCGTCTGCAGAGGTGTTACGCAGCAGTACATTCAGCGGCTTGCTTGGGCCAATATTCAACTCGGCACGAATGTTACGGATACCGGTGATAAACGATTTGAGCCACTCAATATCACGCTCAGCCGTTTCATCAATACGGGCCGGGTCCGACACCGGGTAGCTCTGCAGCATCAGGGTGTCACCGGCAGCGCCAGCACTGTGCTTGATGTTCTGCCAGATCGCTTCGGTGATATAAGGCATAAACGGATGGGCCAGGCGCATAATGGCCTCCAGAACCCGAACCAGTGTTCGACGGGTGCCGCGCTTACGCTCAGCAGGTGCATGTTCATCCCAGAGAACCGGCTTGGACAGCTCCAGATACCACGCACAATATTCATTCCAGACAAAGTCGTAGAGATTCTGGGACGCGTGATCGAGACGGAACTCGGAAAGGTTCTTTTCGATCTGGGCTTCAACCCGTTGCAGTCGGGAAACAATCCAGCGATCAGCCAAAGTCAGTTCAACGGGTTCACCACTGATACCACAGTCCTGATCATCGGTATGCATTTTGACGTAGTTGGCAGCATTCCAGATCTTGTTGCAGAAGTTCCGGTAGCCTTCCAGACGGTTCATATCCCAGTTGATATCACGGCCGGTGGAGGCCAGTGAGTACAGGGTGTATCTCAGGGCATCGGTACCGTGGGCAGAAATACCTTCAGGGAAAGTGCTGCGGGTACGCTTCTCAATCTTCTCCGCCAGCTGCGGCTGCATCATATTGCCACAGCGTTTCTCAACCAGGGCTTCCAGGTCGATACCGTCAATCATATCCAGAGGGTCAAGGACGTTACCCTTGGACTTGGACATTTTGTCGCCATGCTCATCACGGATCAGGCCCGTCACGTAAACGTACTTGAACGGCACCTGTGGTTTGCCGTCTTCATCTTTCATAAAGTGCATGGTCATCATGATCATTCTGGCGACCCAGAAGAAGATAATGTCAAAACCGGTGACCAGCACATCGGTGGGGTGGAAGGTGTTCAGGCGATCGGTCTGCTCTGGCCAGCCCAGGGTGCCAAAAGTCCAGAGTGCCGAAGAGAACCAGGTATCCAGAACATCGTCATCCTGCTTCAGGACAACAGGCGTTGGGATGTTGTGCTTTTCCCGGACTTCGGCTTCATTGCGACCCACGTAAACGTTGCCGGCATCGTCATACCAGGCAGGAATTCGGTGTCCCCACCAGAGCTGACGGGAGATACACCAGTCCTGAATATCACGCATCCAGGAGAAGTACATGTTCTCGTACTGTTTGGGCACGAACTGAATACGACCGTCTTCTACCGCTGCAATAGCCGGTTTGGCCAGCGGCGCAGCGCGGACAAACCACTGGTCAGTCAGCAGCGGCTCAATCACCACGCCGGAACGGTCACCGTAAGGCACCATCAGGGTATGGTCATCGATTTTTTCCAGCAGACCAAGGGCATCCAGGTCAGCAACGATCTGCTTGCGGGCAGCAAAGCGCTCCATGCCCCGGTAGGCTTCTGGAATAGCGGTATCAATGGATTGATTTACCGTGCCATCAATATTATAGGCTTCACCCTGCTGGCGGATATCGCCGTTCAGGGTCATAACATTGATCATTGGCAGGTTGCAGCGCTTGCCAACTTCATGGTCATTAAAGTCGTGGGCCGGGGTGATTTTTACGCAGCCGGTGCCTTTTTCCATATCGGCGTGTTCATCAGCGACAATCGGGATGCGACGGTTGACCAGGGGCAGAATAACCGCTTTGCCGATCAGGGCCTGGTAACGCTCATCTTCCGGGTTAACCGCCACACCGGTATCCCCCAGCATGGTTTCCGGACGGGTGGTGGCTACCACGATATAGTCTTTGCCCTCTGCGGTTTTCTCGCCATCCGCCAGTGGATAGCGCAGGTGCCACATATTGCCTTTGACTTCTTTGTTTTCTACTTCCAGGTCGGAGATGGCAGTGTGCAGTTTTGGGTCCCAGTTCACCAGACGCTTGCCTCGGTAGATCAGGTCGTCTTCGTAAAGGCGGACAAAGACCTCCTGGACAGCGGCATAGAAGCCCTTGTCCATGGTGAAGCGCTCGGTGTCCCAATCAACAGATGCCCCCAGGCGACGAAGCTGACGGGTGATGGTGCCGCCGGACTCTTCCTTCCACTCCCAGATTTTATCGGTAAAGGCTTCACGTCCGTAGTCGTGACGGGTTTTGCCTTCTTCTGCCAGGATCTTGCGTTCAACCACCATCTGGGTTGCGATACCCGCATGGTCAGTACCCACCTGCCAGAGCGTGTTGCAGCCTTTCATCCGGTGGTAGCGGATCAGGGCATCCATAATGGAGTCCTGGAAGGCATGGCCCATGTGCAGGCTGCCGGTGACATTGGGAGGGGGGATCATGATGGAGTAGGGCGTGCTGTTACCGCGCTGGTCAGAAGCCGGCGCAAAATAGCCTTTCTCTTCCCAGTTTTGATACAGCGTGCGTTCGATGGCTTGGGGGTTGAACGTCTTTTCCATAACTGCTTTTCCAGTAGAGTTTCCAACTGTTCCCGGAACTCCTGAAGAGCAGGGGGGCTCCGGATTTGGATAAACCGGTGATTATACACTGTGGGACTGAATCAGGAAGCACCCTTCATTGCCGACTACTGGGTTCTCGGACAGCTTTCTGCATCATTGCAATGAGTTTGGTGTGTACAATCTCCGTTCACCCTGAGCAGAGTCGAAGGGTGATTGGCACAGTCTTTATTCAGGGTATGGTGTTTACGCCCTTCGACTCCGCTCAGGACGAACGGAGCTTGGGAGTCATTGATAGAAGGAACCCATCAGAAACCATGTACTAGCCTATGGGAAGTACCGAATCAGCTGTTATTTTAAGTATTCATAAAATGTGATTGGTAACCACAAAGGACATTTCACTATGAGCAACATCACGCCTTTGTGGCTTAGATCAATATCAGGCAATCGCTTCACGAATATCTACGGTATTGTTTTCTGCAGGTTCGCTCTCCAGTTTGATCTCCTGCAGGATTTCAGGTTTGCCTTTAAAGGCTTTGGCGAGAATATCCTTGTTCCGTGACAGCAGCAGACCGATCTCTTCCGCCAGTTGTTCATCGATCTTGAAATTGGCTTCCAGCATACCCGTGATGCCATCGGCCAGCTCAAGCATACGATCGTGTTCTTCTGCGGCTTTCTTATCAGTAAACATGCTTCCGTCCCGGTCAACTCGCCACATGGGGGTAATGGACATGGGCTTCCTCCTGTATTGGGTTCTTTATACTGTATATAAATACAGTTGTTTTGTCCAGAAGGCTGTCTGGGAATCAGCTAGTCAATTTCCAGCTCAAGTCAGGTCTAAAACTCTGGTAGCCAGCCCTGCCAGGTATACTGCGACCTTGGGTTCAGAGGATTTGACACGAAAAGCCTTGGTCTGTGTCAGGCTGATTTTCTGGTTGTGAACGCGCGGGTTCAGGTATCTGCTTCGGTACGAACATTACTTTCTCTAGCTGGCGGTCATCGTCGGTACAGTAGGGACGCTTCTCACAAACCACGGTAATACCCCGCTCTTTCAGCACTTCCTGCGCTTTCGACGAAGTCAGTGTTTCCTGCGTCAAGGTCCCTGGGTTCATTCGTATTCCCTGGCTCTTCAGCCGTTGCACCTCTTGCTCCAATGCCTGTTGTGTTGCCGGGCTTAGCAGTGATGGGTTATGCCTGTACTGCATCTTTTCCAGCAGCGTCATTCCGGCCGGAATCTCTATCTGGTGGAGATCATACCAGCTGTTATGAATACCATAAGTGATGCCTTTGCTCTGATCAGCCCTGCAAGCCTGGTGGTAGGGGTCTGAACAGACAATAATTCCAGCGGCCTGAGCAATTGTGCGCCGAACATTGTCATCAATAAACCGGTTCATTCTTTCCACTGACTCAGTTGTCCATTCAAAGTGCTCAGAAATCTCTGAGCCATTGTCAATCAGACCGTAGGCCTCGGTATATTTTTTTTCGCGGTGATCGTTGGGTTGCCCGGTTACTTGCGCCAGATCAGCCGCACCATGCATGGCGGCTACCAGATGCCGTTGAAATTCAGTCCCGTTGCCAGGCCCGGAGGTAAAATCCCAGGGCAACTGCGGCGGCAGGTCAAGACGTGTAGCGTCAAACCCCCCGACCGTTGATCCGGGAAAATCAGCCCCAACCCCGCAACAACGGATAATGTCCATACGATCTGCAAAGCGTAATATGCGCAGATACCAGCGCACGGAGTCAGACAGGTTCTGCTCATCTGCGCCATTGACATCATTTTCCTTGCTGACCATCGCCTTTGCCATATCCTTCAGCAGCGGTTCAGGATAGTGCCCGATCAGGTCCCTTTTGAAATAGTCAGCTGACCTTGTTTCTTCCACTGATTTGGCGACATCTTCGGCAGCAGCAGCATGGTAGATAATCGCCAGCGCCAGGAGTTCTTTTTTTTCCGGGCGCAGGTAATGCAGCTGAAATTTTTCCAGCAATTCCATATACCAGAGCCCATTATTCCTGGCCCGCAGGACATGACTGCAGCTGTGCAGCGGTTTCCACACGGTTGGCAAGGTATGTCTGCCAAGGCTCTGGATCACGCGTTCCGGTCCCGGACGGCGGTAATAATGCTGCAATACCTTCAGGATGGTGCTTTCATTATCGCCGACATTATCAGGCAGGACGGGCGGTTTGCTGAACGCGTCCACCATAAACTGTAATGCCGCTGGCACCTTGGTTTCCACAGGTGCCGCCAATGGGCAAGCATCGTCCGACAGACCGAGCGATTGTTTCAGATCCGCGATTTCCAGATTGGCCTGTCGGACATGTTCTGACCAATTCAGGTAGAAAGGATGCTTGTTTCGTTGCTTCCATAGTCCTTCAAACCATTGGATGAACCCAGCCACGGATAAGTTACCAATAACCTTTCTACCGTCATGGCACCAATAGTCCAGATTATGTTTAACCCTGGCCAGAATATCTTTGTTCAGGGAAGCTCCATAATGAAACAGGGCGAGTAGGTGGGACTCAAAGATATCAAGGTTTAAAGGGTAACCAAGGTAATCACATAGTAGCTCTTCAAGACGGCTCTGCCGTTGCTGCTGACTGAGCCCCCGGCAGATTCGGTCAAATTCAACGACGCTTCCCGAATAACCGATCAGCGGCAACCACTTGAGATCTTCCAGGCTCAGGAACTCAAATGGAGCAAAGGCGGCCACCATATAATTCATTGTGCCCGCTCGCATTACCGCCGATTCTCGCTTGCTTAGCGTACAGTAAAAAACCGAAGTAACCTTCTGATCCATCCTTGACCCGTTCTGCAGAAGCAACTGAAGTAAACGGCAAGCTTCTTCCTCTTGTTCCCGGATTTGTTCCTGTCCAGGCTGATCATTTCTGAGCATTTCAGTAATCAGCAACTTTTCCAGCAACGATGTAACATATCCTTGTTTATTATGAAAAAAACGGTGGTGAATTGGCAAGCCACTCTGTTTTAATTCCAGAAGCCTCCCGGAACTGTAACAACAGGGATCACTCACCAGCTTGATGGCCTGTTGCAATTTGTGAAAAACATCCGGTGAAGCGGTTAATTCCCAACTCAGTGCCTCTGTACGCAAAGGCATTGGCAGCAGATTCAACATGGCTCTGAAATTTTCCTGGTCTATGCCCTGTGAGAATGCAAAATCATCCAGAGAATGCTCATTCAGGGCCAAGTGTTTACTGTCCAGCTCATCATCAAAACAAACCTGTACAGAACCTGTGCGGTGACAATAAATAACCAGAGGCAACGGTTGTTTAAGCTCCAACACCTCTTCACAATGACGTTTATCCTGCAGGATATCGGCAATATTCATCTGAGTATCGAGGTAAACAAAAAAGCATCTGATGTCTTCCTTGCTGTAGTTGGTAAGCACCAGTTCCGGATAATCAAGATAATTATAGGCGTGGGAATTATTGCGGATTACCAATCCAGGTAAACTGAAAGTCCCATCTGCTCGCAGATGTCCCGAGGTGAAACGAGGATAAACTCTCCAAATGGCTTGATTGGCATTTTCAAGACATTTCTCGTGTAATGATTGCAGATCAGGCAGTAATTTTATTGACAGTTTATCCGGATCCATGTCGGGCTCCGTATATGCATTATGTTTATAAACATAAAGGCATTGTGGATTAACAATGCCTACCATCCATTTACCAAACCCATCTGGTACGCGTGCTACGGGCATCATCTTCCCCGGCAGGGCGAGGGTGAATGGCCTTGGTGCACCCTTACCCGAAAAGTAATCATTTTCTTTAGTCAATTTAATTCGCCGAAACGCCAGGTACCCACTCTCTGCTGCCCAAAGTAGCACTTGTCGCTCATCTTCCCTGGGATGCCGGGGTATCAGCTTGCTGGTCGGTGCGCAGGTTGCCCATTGGCCAGAGACCGTTACCGGCTGGGTGTCAGGCTTTGGTTGGGGATGAGGGTGCAGGTTGGCGGAGGTATCCATGCCGCTGACAACATTCATGGTAGTTCTCAAGCAAGACTTATTTAGTTACTTTAGCTACCCACTTCTATCATAAGAGTGGATTCTATCATCATTAGAGAGTAACTGGCTGGTAAAAGTTCCAGTATGGCTCCACTGTCCGTAGCTGCATTTTCGTAGCGAGATCACAGTATTTTACATGCCCAGCCTCCCAGGAGGCTGTCCGAGAATAGTCTGCCCTACGGTGGCTGCAATAAATTGGTCTAAAAATTCCTGCTTAAATTGCAAGTCTTCATGAATGCTGTGGCCAGTCTCCTGCTGATCAGCATCGTCCTCTTCACTGTCACTGGTTTCGGCTTTTTAATCAGAGCCTCAACTTCAGCCATTTGAAACTGCTTGTAAAAAAGGTGGCTTGGTTTCAACTTTCGCATTTATTTTGCATTGATAATGATACGAATTCAGGATTAACAGTAAATACAAACAGCTTGAACTAAAGCTATGAAATAGTAAACGACAATAATCAACAACCCTTATTTGCCACCCCTAGACTGTATACTTTTCTCTCTCGAATATTTGCAAATTTTGTAAAGTTGGATATTTTTCCATCAATCTGAAATTAATAGAAGTCAACTGACGGGTTAATCAAGCGATGCATCTTGGACTTCCAGTTAAACCAACTAATCCAGATTTTCTGCCTGATCAAAAATATCCTCATGATCCTGATAAAAAATTCCCTCATGATCCTGATAAAAAAATTCCTCATGATGATAAAAAATTTCCACATGATCATGATAAAAAATTTCCTCGTGATCGTGCTAAAACAACCAGCGTGTTTCACTCACGTCAAGTGGCTAATAATAAAAAGACAGGGAAGACGACGATTGCACCGGGTAGCCAGGATCAAACCAGCCATTTGGTTCAGTCTGCCAGTTCTTCAGTCTCGCTCAGGCAGACAATCTCAATTCATTCAAGTGCAGCTGTTTCAATAGATAGCACCACCTCAATCAACGCCTCGGCCAGCAGTTCAAATCCGGCAAAAGCTTCAACATCAGAAAGCACAGCGGGTTCAATAAATAGCGCCACTTCAATCACCGCTTCGGCCAGTAATTCAAACACAGCAAAAGCTTCAACATCTGAAAGCACAGCAGGTTCAATAAATAGCGCAAGCTCAAAAACAGCTTCGGCCAGCAGTTCAAATTCAGTAAAAGCTTCAACATCATTTGAAAGCGCAGCTGGTTCAATAAATAGCGAAACCTCAACAACCACTTCGTCCAGTCATTCAAATCCGGCAAATGCTTCAACATCTGCCAGCGCAGGCAGCATACACACGGCAACCGCCGCTATGTCGGAGGCCATGAAGGTTAGTGCCTCAGATAACGCTGCTTCGGCAACGTCCGCTAACAGTCCATCTGTGAACAGCGAATCAGGCTCGGTACAGGCGTCGGCGTCGGTGTTAACAGCAATCACCAGTGCATACCTGGCAACATCCAGCCTGGCCAGATCCCCAGCCACTACTCAGGGTACATCCAGCAGCAGTGACAGCAGCAGTGATTACAAGACTGCTGTGAGTTCATCAGACAGTTCATCAGAGTCCATTACCGCTACTGCCCACGATGCAGCAGGCTCAGTAAAAACGGCGGGCCCTGGTTTTACGGTAACCGGCGCTCATCGGCCAGCCAGCCAGTCCGGCTCAGTCAGCAATCCCCTGGCAGCCAGCGTCTCCAGCCACTCCCATGCTTCTGGCTCAGCAGGGCCTTCCGCCACAAGTGTAAGTATCAATGATATGGGTGAAACCGGTGACTATTCGGCAACGTCCATGGGGTTATCCGGCTCGGTGAAGAGTACCGTCTCTACCCATGCAACGGGTATGCATTCATTGCCTTCGCTGCACAGTTCGGCAACTGCCATGAATGCCACCACGGCTTTCCCAGCCCGGTCCAGCCTGACCGGTTCCGGCAAGGGCACTGTTGCCGCCAATGCATCGGTAACGTCAGCAATAGCCGATCCCGGTTCTGTTTCGGTTGTTGCCAGCCCGATTGGTATGGATACGTCGTCGTTTAATTATGCAAGCCCGACACAAACAACACCGTTTAATTATGCAGGCCCGACTGTTCAGGATTCTGCCTCTGCAAGCATTGCCAACAGCCCGATACTACTACCGGCCAGCACTCCCTCACTGGTTAACACCCTGCCACCCTGGACTGACAGTATTATCCCGACACATTCATTGGGCGGCATCACCGACATCGCGCCCGCCAGGACCACTCTGGCCCTGTCCAGTTCGCTGGCCGCTACCAATTTAACACTGGAGCAGCAACTGACCGCCATAGTGGACGATATGGGCAATTCAACCAATCTTGGCATGTACGAAAATGACCTGGTTTATTTTCAACAACTGCTTCCGGCCCTTAACCTCACGGAATTAGCCACCTTTGTTAAGGGCAGTGCCAGGGATTTTGCCGGATATATGCTGCTCGAGGGTATTAAAGCCTTTGCCGAAACGATCAATGGCACGTTCACTAATGGCACGTTCACTAATGCCACTTTCCCTGATGTCGCTCGTCACTATTTCGATATCGTAGCAGCCGGGGTGGATGACATTATCCATGAGTTCAACACCACAATTGCGCCTGACCCGACAACTCCTGCCCAGAATACTGGCTCAACGACAGTAGCCCATCACCATCGCTCAAAAAGAATGATCATTTCGAAGCCGGATTTCTTAAACAGCATCAGGTGGCTGATAGGGCTTGAAGATGCCATTGCCCAAGACAACATGGTCCCGCAACTGTTGGATTTTTTACGGGGTTTTTCTGCAATGCGCAATGAATTTACCCTTGCGGTGCAGCGTGGCGTTGCGGGAGACCCGGATGCAATAGCTCTTGCCAATCAACTCCGTCAGCCACTGGGGATGGCCAATTATTTGGCGCAATATAAGGACGAGGTCTTTGATTTAATGTGGCGTGAAGACTATCAGGCACTTGGCAGATTAGCGTATAAAGTTAACACCCTCTCAATTATTAACGAAAGTACTCCGGCACAACCTAGAGACATGATGCAAGGGCTCCAGGTCTTGGTTCGTAACCTGCTGCAGCGTCTCCAACGGATATCTCTGGCCCCCAATCCGCCAGCTGTGACGAATTTAAATTTTGTCACAGCTTTCTCTATGGCATGGAACCCTTTTCGACTAATGATGAATGATCTGCAAATACGGGAAGGCATATGTCTGGGCGATGTAGTGTCAGTGACCCTTGCCAGCCACTTTGGAATTTCTGTTAGCAACTCTTTAAATGCTCTGGTCAATGCTGTTTTTCTGGGTGCCGGATATGCTCGATTACCCGCTCTTGTCAGGACCTTGCTACAGGAATTGTCGACTAAAAGACTAATTGCTTCCCGCGCACCTTTATGGCGTAGCCTGGGCCTGAAAAAAGACAGTCATTACCTTAGTAAAATTAGCCAGGAACTTGAGCAATTTTCGTATGGAGTCTACGCTGGAGAACCATTTCTTACAATTCGGTCAATGCTGTCAAAGATGGTTGCAGCGCTCAATGCGAAGGCAACTCAGTTACCGACAGGGGCAGATGCTACTGTTCTGTTTACCATCGCCCCGCGTGTCGGACATATCCTATTTGCAAAAATACAAAGGATGAATAATCAACTGGCTCTGATCATTTCTGATATCTCAAGCTCTTTGTACGTGGCCAGAGCCGATTCAATGGATCAGTTGGTCGCAAGGGCCATGGACGCACTGAGACGACTGGCTGAGGTATACAACCTTGGATTGACTCAGCCAGCGCAGATTGCCAACTCAAGAGGTATCGGGCATCTTTATCAACCCACCGAGGCAGAAATAACCGAGTGGGCTGACATGGCTCCCATTCCTACCTCGGCCTTAACGTTAAAACAGATCCTGACCAAGCCGGTAACGGAACTTGAAGCCCTCGACAAAGCGGCCACGAAGGCCCTGGCAAAAGAATACATTAACAAGGTGACCAGTGCAGCGGGGCTTGAAAAACTGAAATTAAGTCAGAAGCTGACTGAACAGGACCTGCTCCCTCCACCCTCAAGCACTCAGGTAACCACAGTCGATCCACTAATCCTGCAAATGCGGGAAGTGATCAGTGTGCTTGACGATGCTCTGGCCAATAATACCCCGGTACCGGATGCCATCAAAATATTGAATGCCAACCTTATGGCCAAAACCAGTCAAAGCCTGCTTGCCCGGGCCAAAGCGACCGCTGGAGAACAGCCGGACCCTGTACCTGGTCCTTCCGGGGTGGC
>NZ_JBLYNV010000073.1:0-25187 GCF_049310165.1 Endozoicomonas sp. ALE010
TGGGCGGACCTGGCCGACAGTGATGACGCTACTTACACCGCCGCAGCGGGCTACAAAAAAGTTGCCACGGCCAACGGGGTTGTGTTCATCAGGGAAGACGGCACCACGCAGTACCGTCACGATGGCAGTGAAACCACCGGAGACAGCTTCAAATACACCATCACCGATGGCACCAACAGCTCGGGCGAGGCGACGGTACAGATCGAGGTGACGCCGGTCAGTGATACAAGGCCGCAGGCGGTTGCCGACAGTATCACGGTGACTGAAGGTAGCACGGCCACGACCCTGGTGGGGGGCGCAACCAGCGTCAAGTCGAACGACACAGGCCTGACGGACACGCCGGTGAAGGTCAGCCTGGTGACGAACGTACAGCACGGTAGCCTGGTGCTGAACGAAGACGGCACCTTCAGTTACCAGCATGACGGCAGTGAGAACTTAGCCGACAGTTTCACCTACGAGATCACCGACAACGACGGGCAGACATCCCGAGCTACAGTACAGATTACTGTTGATACGATACCTGACGCTCCCAGTATTAATGCAAATACCAGAGGTACCAGCCTGTACACTGACTTTCAGGTTCCGGTTCCAGAGGTAGGGTATCGTATTGATGTCGAAGCTGACTCTTTAGGCTTTAAGACAGACAATGCAGGAGGTGATCTGGAAATTGGTAGAGAAGATTTTTATGGAGGAGAAAGTGATAAAAACCATGTTTTGGAGTTGAAAGCGGATCCCGGGGATAACAATATCTTTGTAGATATTGAATCTATATCTGGTGAAGTATTTCAGTTCACTTTCGACCATGCAGCACGTGAGGGCCAGGGTGGCTTTGAGTCCGCTATAGAAGTCTTGGTCTCTGATCTGGATTCAAACGGCAATGTCACTAAACAGACTACGATTACGACTATTACTCCGGGAAATCTCTTCGATCTTAAGACACACACCTTTTATTTTGTGGCTTCCGGTGAAAATACACGTTTCGAGATATTAGCTGCCGATCGTGACGAACGTGATACTACTGGCGTAATCCTCGACAATATCCGGGTTGAGACGGTCGGTTACCAAAAAATGCCCAGTATTCCGCTTAATATCACCGCAGAGAAAGCAAACGACAATGATATTCTGATTCTTACTGTTTCAGATATTCCTGTGGGCGTTACCCTAACGGATGGGACTCGTTCGTTCACTGCTACGGAAGATTCCACTTCCATCGATATTAGTGACTGGACTCTTGCCAATATGGAGTTAAAACCAGCACCCGATTTTGTTGGAAATGTGTCTCTGACCTTTACGGCGGTTGCGCAGGATCAAGATGGTGATACCAGTTCGGAAAGCGTGCTTGATCTTAACTACACTGTTTTTCCGGATGTTCTTCCAGAGAATCGTAAAACAGGTACTCAAAATGCTGAGACATTGGATGGTGGTGAAAACAACGACGTCATTAATGGCGTTGCTGGTAATGACACCATAAATGGCAAGGGCGGAAACGATATACTCAGTGGTGATGAGGGGACCGACACGATTAATGGTGGTGCAGGTAAGGACTTTATCGATGGGGGTGAAGGAAACGATACACTGGCTGGCGGTGATGGCTCTGATCTGTTTATTTTCAAAATTGCAGACTTGCTGGATGGAGAAACTGTGCAGATGGATACCATCACCGATTTTGTTTTGGGCGACCCCCTGAGCGAAAACAGTGATGCGGATGTTCTGGATCTTTCTGGTCTTGTTGATTTTGGTGTTAAGGAAATTGTTAATCCAGAGACTCTTCAGGCGAAGGGAATTTCTGCAACTTACCAAAACGGCAAGGCATTTATCGAGTTTACAGCAGATACCCTTGATGCTGACGGAGACAAACTCACCATTGTTTTTGACAACACCACGGGCTGGAATGACCTGAATGAGTCCGGCAGTATTGATGGCAATGATGTACTTCAACAGCTGATTAACAACGGCCAGCTGATTGTTTAAATACGCAATAAAACTAACCATAATTTGAAGTGGAAAAGGAGCGCAAAAAGGATGTTTCCGACGTTTTTAAAAGTATCGATATTGTCTGCCGCAGTGTTAACCGCCAATACCCGGGCAGATACCTTGCTGGATTCCATCAACCAGACGCTGGCGACCAATCCGGAAATTCTGATCCGCACTACCGAAGCGGATGCCCGTATGGATGAAATTACCCAGGCTAAGGCCGGGTATCTGCCCAGTGTGGATCTTACGGCCGGGATTGGGTATGAGAACAGCCGTAACAGCACAACCATAGGTGCTTTTAATGCGGGCGATGCTGACAGTAAAGACCAGGACAGAACCCGCCGGGATGCCTCCCTGATTGCACGTCAAATGTTGTTTGATGGTTTTGCGGTTGGCAGTGAGGTGGATCGTCAGAAGGCGAGGCAGGCGTCCGCAGCCCAGGAGGTGTGTTCGGTAGCCGGTAATACGGCACTGCAGGTGACCCAGGCCTATATCAATGTCATGCGTCAGCAGTCCATTGTTGAGCTGATGCAGGCCAATTCTGCTGAACATGAACGTGTCGTTGAACTGATTGAAAAACAGGGGCGCAAAGGCCGCAGCAATGAGGCTGATGTGGCTCAGGCCCAGAGTCGTCTGGTGCTGGCCAGGGCCAATGAGATCAGTGCCGAGTCTGTACTTCGTGATGTAAAAACACAATACCAGCGTCTGGTGGGTAATCTCCCGGCTTCTTATACGTTGCCTGAAGTGCCATCAGGTACACCGGTTTCTCTGGAGGCAGCGTTAAAGTTGGGCACAGAAATTCATCCGGTGATGAAATTGGCCAGCGCAGATGTGCAAGCGGCCGAAGCTCAATATGAAGCGAGTAAGAGTGCCTTTATGCCCCGCCTGGAGCTGGAGGTGGGGGCCAACTGGGATACCGATGCCAATGGTGGTAAAGGGGATACCTATAGTCATGTAGCTAAACTGAATATGACGTATAACCTCTACAACGGCGGTGGTGATAAGGCTCGCCGCAGCCAGACCACCAAACTGGTGAATGAGGCGATGGAAGTGCGCAACCGGGCTCGTCGTCAGGTGGAGGAAGAGATTCGTCTGGCCTGGGTGGCGATTGATTATGGATCCCGGCGTTTGCGGCCGCTGGAAGAGCATGTGGTTCAGGCGAGCAAATCCAGAGAGCTTTATGACAAGCAGTTCCTGATTGGTAACCGTACGCTCATTGATCTGCTGGACAGTCAGAGTGAGTACACATCTGCCCGGCAGAGTGAAATCAATGCCCGTTATGATCTGCTGTTTAACCAGTTCCGCCTGTTGAATAGCACGGGTTCGTTGTTGACGGCAATGGACGCCAGCCTGCCCGTTGAGAATGATTGTGGTGTGAAAGTGGTTGCGACACGTTAAGTCGATAGTCAAGGGGGCAAGTGCCCCCATTTGGATTTAACCTTCTCCTTTCAGCTTACGCCTGAGAATGTTGTAAATTTCCTGTTGGTCCCTGCTGTGGACAAACCGAAGTGCTTCTCTCAGAGTTGGCAGACTGCCGGCAATCATCGGACAGTCCAACAGCTTTTCAAGCTTTTCCATATGCTGGATATCCGGGCGTACCTGTTTGACCGGTGTCTCTTTAATCTCGGCAGAACCCATCACCAGCTCGGCAAGACTGATCTGATGCAACAGGCTTTTAATGCTGAGAAGCGCGAAAGCAAGGTGCAGACGTGAATGAGGGAATGGGTTATTGAAGCCGTAGCAGATCATCCGGCTGTACATCTCAATCTGCACCAGTGTGCTGTCATGGCAGCCCAGCGGGTTATCTATACTATCCATACTGTGCAGGCCAACCATATCCTGGCTCAGATCCTGTATGGTTAACTCCTGCTGACCGAAAAATGGCCTGATCGATTCCATGGCGGTACTCCCCTGCAAGTCAATGTCAGTCATTTATACCATTGATTTTGCAGCAGATTGTCTAACAACTCCGCCAGTATGACTGACTTTTTGCGGGTGGCACCATTCACGGGACGTGATAGCCCATTGGCATCTGTTCATCGTATTGCAGCCAGACTTTATTCAGCCATGCCTCAGAGCCCAGCCAGTCAAGCACCCACTTCAGGCCCTGCCCCATGTTTTCCTGGTTCCAGGCCAGCAGACAGCCGTCATTATAATGCAGGTCTGGCACTTCTTTGCGAACCAGCAAGCCTGCTTCGATATAGGGTCTGGCAAAGTGGTTGGGCAGAATAGTGGCCCCCAGTCCTCTTAGCAGGCATTCAATAGCGGCTCTGAAACTGGGTACCAGAAGCACCTGCTGGTTTTCCAGCAGCAGGTTGTAGCCATGACGGAAAAAGCGCGAGGTATCCTGGATACAGATGGAGCGGTGCCCCTGAAGCTCTGCCATGGAAAGAGGCTCTTGTTGATCCGCCAGGGGGTGGTCTGGCGCAACCACAAAGTCCCAGGTCATATTACCCATTGAGCGCCAGGCAAAACGATCCTGGTTGAGAATGGCTTCCGGGATATCCTGGGGGGCACCAATCACAATCTGACAGCGGCCATGAAACAGGGAGTCCCAGGAACCGTTATAGACTTCGGTGTTGATCACCAGCTCGGTTTCCGGTCGAACTTCCTGCAGATCATTGATCAGGTCGTAGACCTTGCCCTGATTGACCACGTTATCCAGGGCGATACGCAGCTCCTTCTCCCATCCGGTAGCCAGTTGTCGTGTACTGTTTTCAAGCTCCTCCAGGTCGGCAAGCAGTTTATCGGTATGTTCGATAAAGTGTACACCGGCGGGTGTCAATTCAACGCGTTTGCTATCACGCAGAAACAGCTGTACGCCCAGGCGGTCTTCCAGTTTCCGAACGGTATAGCTGATTGCCGAGGGCACTTTATGCAGATGCCTGGCGGCAGCTGTAAAGTTACGAAAATGGGCAACTGCCCGAACAATCTGTAGCGTTTCCGTTGGGATCATAGAAGGCGACAATGAGTTGAGTAAATAAGGCTGGCAATAATACCTGATCGGCGTTGTTTCTATTCAGATTTTTTCACTACTAATTAAAATAACAGAATGAGTATTCTGATTTTGTTGATATACCCTGATGTTGTCAGTCGATAGTATTTCTTCGTCGTCCATGACGATACTGGCGGGAACCAGTACAGCTGGCTGAAATAAGCGCGAACTATTATCGTTGCCTGTTCCAATAGGTCGATGCTTCAGCAATGGACGAATGAGGCTGCAGTATGCCCTGCAGACTCAGGTGGATGATCAGCAAAAACCCCTGTCTTGTTACAGGGGTTTTTTGTATCTGTCGAAAATACCAATCGACCTGTCTAACTCCGGCAAATATGAAATTGTTGTGCTAAAAGTCTATTCATAAAAGAAAATGGTTTAGATTACTGGTTGGTATACTATTGAATCAGGCTCCACTGGCTAATGAATGGAACTGAGGCTTCCCGTTCATTGCTACTCTCAACTACCCGTCAATGCCCATTTATCCAGAGGGGTTGCCCCATGACTGATCTTAATGCCCGTAGCCGTCAGGCTGTGCAATTGATGGATCTTACTTCCCTGAATGACGATGATACCCCGGAGAAAATCATTGCTCTGTGCCATCAGGCTCATACCGAAGCCGGAAACACGGCTGCTGTCTGTATCTACCCCCGTTTCATCCCTCTTGCCCGTAAAACACTGAACGCCCTCGGCCTGAACGACGTTGCTATTGCCACGGTCACCAACTTTCCTGCCGGTGATGATGATATTGAAATCGCTGTTGCAGAGACCAGGGCTGCGATTGCCTATGGTGCTGATGAAGTTGACGTGGTATTCCCATACCGGGCGCTGATGGCGGGCAACGAAGAAGTCGGTGCGGAGCTGGTTCGCCGCTGCAAAGATGTTTGCAGTGTTGACGACAGTGGCCAAAAACAGGTCCTGCTGAAAGTGATTATTGAAACCGGTGAGCTGAAGGACCCTGCCCTGATTCGTAAGGCCAGCGACATCGCCATTGCGGCCGGTGCTGATTTTATTAAAACCTCGACTGGCAAGGTGCCGGTCAATGCGACACCAGAATCTGCACGGATCATGCTGGAAGCCATCCGCGACAGTGGCAACACACAGGTTGGTTTCAAGCCTGCCGGTGGTATCAGAACCGCAGAAGACGCAGCATTACACCTGGACATGGCGGATGAAATTATGGGCGATGGCTGGGTAAACTCGCGTCACTACCGGTTTGGTACCAGCAGTCTGCTGGGGAATCTGTTGATTGCCCTGGGCCTGAAACAGGGTGAAGCCAGCAAAGAAGGGTACTGATATGTTTCTGCCACAGGAAGTTATTCGACGTAAGCGTGAAGGTGAGGCACTCAGCGAGCAGGAGATTCGCAGTTTCATTGCCGGTGTCACGGATAACTCGGTGTCGGAGGGCCAGATCGGTGCGCTGGCCATGGCCGTGTACTTTCAGGGGATGAATATTGATGAGCGAATTGCCCTGACCTGTGCCATGCGTGATTCCGGCGAGGTGATGGACTGGTCGTCAGATAATCTCCCGGGCCCCATACTGGATAAACATTCCACCGGCGGTGTTGGCGATGTGGTCAGCCTGATGCTTGGCCCCATGATAGCCGCCTGTGGTGGTTTTGTGCCGATGATTTCAGGCCGTGGCCTTGGGCATACCGGGGGCACGCTGGACAAACTGGACAGTATTCCCGGCTATACGACCAGTGCCTCAGAATTGCTGTTCCGGAAAGTGGTCAGGGAGACCGGTGTTGCGATTGTCGGCCAGACTGGCGAGTTGGCTCCTGCGGACAAACGGATTTATGGTGTTCGTGATGTGACGGCAACGGTTGAATCCATTGCCATGATTACCGCCTCCATTTTGTCGAAAAAACTGGCAGAAGGGCTGGATGCCCTGGTAATGGATGTCAAGGTAGGCAGCGGTGCCTTTATGCCAACCTTCGAGCAGTCGGTGGAACTGGCGCAGAGTATCGTTCAGGTAGCCAATGGGACCGGGGTGAAAACAACGGCATTGCTGACGGATATGAACCAGTGCCTTGCCTCTTCTGCCGGGAATGCGGTTGAGGTTCGTGAAGCCGTGCAATTCCTTACGGGTGAATATCGCAATGACCGCCTGCTGGAAATTACCATGGCACAATCCGCAGAGCTGCTGGTATCCGGGGGGCTTGCTGCCGGAATTGAGCAAGCCAGGGAAAAACTACAGGCCGTACTGGACAATGGTCAGGCGGCTGATGTCTTCGGCAGAATGGTGCACGGTCTTGGTGGTCCGTCGGACTTCGTTGAACGGTACAACAATTACCTGCCCACTGCGGCCATCGTTAAGCCCGTGTACATGGAGGCCGAGGGTTATCTTGCCGCCATGAATACCCGGGAAGTGGGCATGGCCGTGGTGCAGTTGGGCGGAGGTCGAAAAGTTGCTTCTGATACCATTGATTATGGAGTAGGCTTTACGGAAATTTGCCGACTGGGTGACAGGATTGATCCTTCACAGCCCATTGCCATGCTCCATGCCAGTTCAGAAGCATCATGGAACCAGGCGGCAGATATGCTTCGAGGTGCACTCAGTTTTGCTGAACAGGTGCCGCCAACCCATTCTCTGGTTTACCAACAGCTTTAAGCTGACAATGCACCTCCTAGGAGCCTGTCCGAGAATAGCGCCCGTCTAGGCGACCCCGTAGCGAGGATGGCAGAAAATTGAGGATAAAAATTTCGTTTTGTGAGGTGAATAGCGGGGCTATTTGCCGAGCAAAACGGAATTTTTAGACCAATTTGCTGCCACCGCACGACTGCATGGAGGCAGGAGCTAGAGCAACGCAGGAGCAGTTGCCGGTAGGGCAGTCTATTCTCGGACAGGCTCCTGGTCACGGGTTTGGAAACAAGCCGGAAGGTGCATTTTTATCAACAAATAGCGGTCATAACCATTGCAGGTCAGGAGTAGCGAATGAAACGTGCAATTATCCTTGTGATGGATTCATTCGGTATTGGAGCTACGGAAGACGCTGATAAATTTGGCGATGTTGGCTCCAATACAATTGGACATATTGCCCGGGCTTGTGCCGATGGCGAGGCAGATATTGGTCGACAAGGCCCGTTAACCCTTCCGGAGCTGTCCAGTCTTGGCCTGGTTCATGCGGCAAGGGACGCCTGTGGTGAGTTCCCCAAGGGGATGGTCAATGATATGCCGATTATCGGTGCTTATGGCTATGCCAAAGAACTCTCCAGTGGCAAGGACACACCCAGCGGCCATTGGGAAATGGCAGGTGTTCCGGTGCTGTTTGACTGGGGCTATTTTCTCGATGAGAAAAACAGTTTCCCGCAGGAACTGCTGGATGAGTTGATCGACAAAGCCGAACTTCCGGGGGTTCTGGGTAACTGTCATGCCTCGGGTACCAGCATTCTGGAAGCGCTGGGTGAAGAACACATGAAAACTGGCAAGCCGATTGTCTATACATCGGCCGATAGCGTCTTTCAGATTGCCTGCCATGAAGCAACGTTCGGCCTTGATCGTCTGCTTGACGTCTGCAAGATTGCCCGTGAGATTCTTGAACCATACAACATCGGACGTGTGATTGCCCGACCATTCATTGGTGATGATGCAGGGGACTTTCAGCGCACCGGCAACCGTCGGGACTTTTCTGTATTGCCCCCGGCACCCACGGTACTGGATAAGCTGGTAGCCAGTGGTGGCGAAGTGGTCAGTATTGGCAAGATTGCCGATATTTTTGCCAACCAGGGGATTACCAGAAAGGTCAAGGCAACGGGTATTCCAGCCCTGTTTGAAGCAACCCGTGAAGCATTGATTGAAGCGGGTGATCGCACCATTATCTTCACCAATTTTGTGGATTTTGACTCTTCGTTCGGGCACCGCCGGGATGTAGCCGGTTACGCCGGTGCACTGGAGCAGCTGGATGCCATGCTGCCGGACCTGTTTTATTATATGAACGACGATGATCTTCTGATTATCGCGGCAGACCATGGTTGTGACCCAACCTGGCCCGGAACGGATCATACCCGTGAACACATTCCTGTTCTGGCATTCAGTAAAAAGTTGATGCCATGTGCCCTGGGTCAGCGGGAAACCTTTGCTGATATCGGGCAGACACTGGCCAGCTATTTTGAGCTGGAGCCCATGGACTACGGCACATCGTTTCTGCCTGAGATCTTCAGGCAGGGCTAAGTTTGGCCATTGCCACTTAGTACATGGTTTCAATAAGTTTGACGGGTTGTCGTGCCTCTGCACTCCGTTCGTCCTGAGCCTGTCGAAAGGCGGAAACTCGGGACTCTGATAGATCGTGCCAAGCATCCTTCGACAAGCTCAGGATGAACGGAGATTGAGTTCAAAATGTCGAAATTATTTCGGGACAATTCCTTATCCGCGTCAAGGAAACCATCCCTGATGCACTTTGATCGTCGTGTTTTATCGAGAACGAGGATTTAACCGTGACACCTCATATTAATGCCAAGCCCGGTGCCTTTGCTGATGTCTGCCTGATGCCAGGGGATCCTTTGCGTGCCAAACATATTGCCGAAACGTTCCTGGAAAGTGCCGAACAGGTAACGGATGTGCGTAACATGCTGGGCTTTACCGGCACCTACCAGGGTGTCCGGGTGTCTGTTATGGGGTCTGGTATGGGCATTCCTTCGGCGTCTATTTACTACAAAGAGCTGATTACCGAGTACGGTGTTAAGAGTCTGATCCGCGTCGGTTCCTGTGGGGCTATTTCCAGGGACGTTCAGGTTCGCGACATTGTGATCGGTATGGGTGCCTGTACAGATTCCAAAGTAAATCGCATGCGTTTTCGGGATCACGACTTTTCGGCGATTGCCAATTATGGGCTGCTGGAAAATGCCGTGAATGCTGCCCGTGCCATGAACCTGCCGGTGAAAGTGGGCAACCTGTTCTCTGCGGATCTGTTCTACAATCCGGATGCAACCATGTTTGATACCATGGAGAAATACGGTGTACTGGGTGTCGAGATGGAAGCGGCTGGCCTGTACGGCGTTTGTGCTGAGTTTGGCGCACAGGGTTTGGCCATCTGTACCGTCAGTGACCATATCCGTACCGGAGAAGCACTGCCACCGGAAGACCGTCAGTTAACGTTCAATGAGATGATTGAAGTTGCGCTGAAGTCCCTGGTGTAATTTCAATGCGTTTGATAGGTAAACCTCCGCACACCTTGAGCGGAGTGAAAGGGTGGTTGCTTCAGTCTTTATTCAGTGGCTGTGCCTTCCCCCTTCGTTCCCATGCTCGGCAGGGACATGAGGGATTACTGATTGTCAACCCACTCTTGCTCTACAACCAGGTCCAGTATCCATCGTTTGCTGGAGGCGTCAGCTGGCGAGTTTGGAACATCACATTCATTGATAACTCCGGCAGGCTACCGATTTAAGACAAAAAATAACGATAATTATCGCTGATTATAGCGCCTGCCAGCTATCAAAAGAGTATCTGAAAACCCAAAATATTGAATTAAACCAGTAGATAAAAAAGCAGCTCAACAGAGCTGCCTGATAAAACGAATCAGATGGAGTATCACTGATCAGATAGTAAAGTTGTAGCTTAACCAGGCTCGCAGTTTTTCTGATTCATTCTGACCAGTAGCTTTACGGAATGCTTCATCATTCCTGTAATAGCCATATTCAAGTTTGAATTGCAGGTCTTTCATTCCCCACTGGGAAAAATTGTATTTCATGGTCAGGTCATGCTCGTGTTCGGCAACGTCATGTGCAGTACCATTCAGTTCTTTTGCCTTCATTCCTGATCCATAGAAGAAGTTGTAACCCAGTGATAAACCTTCAAGCCCAATATCACTGAAATCATATTCAGCCCCAATCAGCCAGGCTTTCTCTTTATTGAAGTTAAAGTCGGAAATGTTGGCGGAAGTGGGTACATCCCAGACACCGTGGGTGTTATCACCGAAGTTATAGTTGTAATGGCCTATAGTGTGATAACCATTAGAGTTAGATGCTGTGTTGGCTTTTGTATAATTGAAGGCTGCATTAAATGTCCATGGACCGCTATTGAGGGTTGCATTCAGATTTCCCAATTCTGCTTTGTTTTCAAATGAGCCATCCCGCTCACTTGCTCCCCAGAGGTCTCCATCCTGTTTGGCATAGAAGTACATACCACCAAGAGTCAGCTCGGAACCATCATAAAGGGGCATTTTTAACCAGACATTACCGTTATGAGCCGTTAAATAGTTATCTGCAAGACCATTACGGTATTGGAGTTCAAGGCTGTTCTGGTTGGCTAATTCAAAGGTGTAGCCCAGCTGCATGCCCATTACCCAGTCAATTTTATTACCGTCTTCATTCACAATAGGGTGAAAGCCTGACTGAGTTCTTCCGGAAACTTCATTTAACCAGGCAATCTTGCCTTTGAAACCGTCCATTGCAACACTGGCATCCACTCCCTGCCAGGCACTGGGAACCGAACGAGAACCTGAGATGGTGACGAGACCGGTTTCAAGCAGCTGACGACCAATTTTGACATCGGCAGACAGGCCTTCATAGCTGTCAGGCAGTTTGAAATCCACCCATATCTGACCGATTTTACCAAAGCCTTCGTTATTAGCATTCAACAGGTTGCTGGAGGTGGCATTACCATGCTTCATATCCAATTTGGCAACCCGGTAGGCCGAGCCTCCAACACTGACAACGTCAGCAAGGTAGCCGGTCTCTGCATTAAGCCATACAGCACCTGTCCATGCACCTTTGGTTATATTGTCAGTGGTATTCTCATCATCGAAAAATACACTCTGTACTTTGCCATCGATTTTGGCATCACTGATAAATGAATCATAACTGTCACTGGCTATAACAGGCACACTGAAAAGAGCAACAGCATAAGATAATAAATAGGGTTTTAAACGGGTCAAAATAGATACCTGCTTAATCAATGATTGTGATTGAGTAGAGCAAGTATAGATGCTTTATCAGAAGCTGAGAGAAATTAACCGATAGAATAAGATAATGGTGTTTGATTCAGCGAATGTAAAAAAATATTTTATTACTATGGTCTCATTAATAACCATGTCTAAATTAAATGATGTACTCAATAGCCAGGTCTTGATTCTAATTGGCTAATAAGATTGATTTTTAATGAGTTTATTTTCTTTAACTCCCCATTACGAAATTCCAGATCAATTCTTTTAATGGCCGAGCAGCATTCAGATGCATTTAAAGATGTACCGGTTTCATTCCTATGGTAAGACTCATGGTGGGGTAGGGCACTATTACCTACCAGCAGGTCAATGCCTTCCATTTTGGCTACCGGAAATATTGGCTTGCTGCCAGATTTGATCAGTTTTGGGTAATGGATGGCATGAGTGGCAACAATTACGATGTCTGCCTGTCTTCTCAGATAGGGTATCAGCTCTGACGTTGCCAGTGCCGGATCAATCAGTTCAATACCCCGGCGGTACTCTGAAATGACATCATTAACAGCGCCCGGCCTGGTAATCCCCATAACGGCAATGCGCAGCCCATCGAAGTCAAACAGGGCGTAAGCATCAAACACGGGGCGGCCTGTTTCAGATTCATAAAGGTTGGCGGACAAAAAAGGAAAGTCAGCAGCGGCTTCCTGATTGCGAATATTGTTCAGCGGCTCATCAAATAATAATGGGCTCACCGCCATGGCGTTATAGCCCAGCTGGTTCAGTTGTTTCAGGTTCAGGATGTCATCATTGGTGCTGAGTTCTCCTCCGGAGAGTAACAATAATTTCCCGCCATCGGCTTCTACTTCTTTGCGTATTTTATTGATCAGCTCTTGGCGTTGAATCAGTTGATCACCGCTGTTTGACTTTCCATTGTCATATTCGTGGGAAAGCTCACTGGTGTTAAGAATGGTCAGCTTGTAAGTTTTGTCATAAATGTAACCGGGTTTCTGGTTTTCCTGTGAGACCCAGAAATAAGCCAATGCAACAAGCACAGAAGCTAATAAGGCATTGATGATCAGTTTCGGCCAGGATTTATGCTGCGTAACTGCTGTGCACGCCGGTTTTGACTGCATAAAGATGACTTCCGGGAAGAGTTGTCTCCAATATAACATCTGTTCTCTGGTACTTGTGTCTTTATGAGTTAATTATCCTGCAAGTATTCTGTAAGCAATGAATTATCGATTTGAATAGGTATTCTACAAGGCTGGCATCCTTGCCGGGTAAACTGAAAGGAACAGAATTGTCAGCAATAGTTATTAAAATTTATAGCTGATCGCAAAGAAATGGCTGGTGCCGCTTGCTTTGGTTTTGGCTCCAAATGCGTTACCTCCATCTTTTATCAGGTAAACATTTGAATACAGTTTTAAACCATAACCCAGTGCAAACTTGTCATAGTGCCAGTAAAGACCATTGAACATTGCCCCACCACTGGTTGCATGATCCTTGTCAGGATTTTTACTGTTGGGATAGAGAGTCTTGTTCTGTTTACCTCCAAACTGATAATCAAGGTATCCCTGGTAACTGATAAATGAGCCGTTCTGAAAGGTATAAAATGGCGTAAACCAGTTAGTAGACACCTGGTAGCCATTCCACTCTTTTCGGTTAAGATCATAAAATCCATACAGGTTGAGCCCCATCTTGCCAAACCAGGGAACCTGTAGGTCGGAGCCAATACCCCAGAATGAGCTGTTAGCATCTTCTCCCGGAATGTTTTTTTTGCTGACAGGGTCGAAGTTAGCGCCACCACCGCCACCCCAGTTAAAAAGGGTAGCCAGGTAAACATCTGTCACCGGCCCCCAGGGCAAGTTATTAAACAACCCTGCCAGTGATAACCGTGGGGCAAACTTCATGAACATTTTGGGTTTGTCTTTCTTATCACTGTTATTCCGGTTGGTCAGATTAAAGGCATCCACATACCCATACAGATCAAGAATGCCTGAACGCCCGCCAAACTCCAGCTCCAGATAGTCATGCCCATCATTGGCTTCATCTTCTCTTCGAGGTAGCTCTTTGTAGGCATACATCAGGTTCAGATTCATCCACTTGAAGTCATTACTGAGGGGCGTTCCATCGTTATGGTCTGTGGCCAGGGCGGTGGGAGTAAGTAGGGGAACAAGAGCGGCGACACAGATCAGCCACCATAATTTCAGGCAGTAGCTTTTCACAATCAGACTCCGTTTCAGACTCAACAGTGAGCAGTGACATTGAAGAGGGAAGCCTGTGAAACCTCCTGGTAACACAGGCCCGATGTGTGACAAGTATAGAAAAGATTTTGATGAATTCTTGCCAGCTGCCCGATCAATCCAGAGTGGCCAATTAAAGCGTACTCCACAGTGTCTCGAAGATAATTTGCTGAGCTGCGGCAATTTCCGGTGAGTCCAGCACGACAGCGACCGGGTAATTTCTGGAACCCAGGGAAATCATCGCAACTTTTGGCGGATATATCGCAATATAGCTGGCATCCATGCGCCCTTTGGCATCAATCCACTTGCGCTCAGACAGTCCGGCATCTTCCCCGCCTTCACCAATGGCAATCACCCGCACCTTGATATTCTTACGGATACGCTGCTGTGTGTAGTTGGGAAACGGGCGGTACAGGTGCTGGCGAATCAATTTGGAGGAAAAGACACTGTATTCCCGGTCTTGTTGCCGGGCTACCGTATTGAGAATGTCTTTGAGTACAAACTCAATGCCACTGTCTCCTTCGTAGAAGCGGACATTCCCTGCACTGAAATCCGGCTTGAGATGGTTCAGTTGCGGGATCAGCCTGAGCTTCATCTCTTCAATGGTAGTGTCCAGAGACTGTCGTTTTTCCTCCGCCAGCTCCAGCAGCTTTTCCGGAGGTTCAGCCGAGAAGATACGACGCTTACCTTTCGGGAAGTAACTGACAACACCTTTGCCAGCGAGGTCTTTCAGGGTTTCGTAGGTGGTGCCACGATTGATGCCGGTTTGCGCAGCAATATCCCGGATGGATGCTGAGCCAAGTTTTAAAAGGGCCAGATAAGTACTGACTTCCCGTTGGCTAAGACCAAGATTTTCCAGAGTATCAAGATTCATAGCACGGGTATCGGGTTAATGTGGTCGGAGTCATAAACAGTGCCTGTCAGAAAACCCGCATTTTCACCAAGGGCAGGAGGATTGGCAACCAGCCCGGCACGCCAAAGGTTTCTGACCTTGGGCAAGAATAGCCTTCTTACTGTTTCTTGCTGAAAAAATATCCGGGAATCGTATTTTTTCGATGGTGCAGGCAGTTTGGAGGCAAAACGGTGCGACAGTCTTTTAAGTGGCGAGCGTAATTGTCGATGGCTGATATAAGCAGCAGACAAACCCGTGGAGATTTCATGCCTGAAGTCCGGCCAGCGCAAGCTCAGACCGATTATGTTTCCAGAGATAATCACTATGTTTATTCTCACAACCGCTTTGGCCGTGGTTGCCATTACCTTGGCCGGTTTCTGTCCCGACCGGTTTCTCTGGTTGCCGATTCGGCAACCAGGCTGTTTGCCCATGACCAACCCGGCAAAAGCAGCCCGTCTTCCGAGGGTGAAAAACAGACGAAAAATGTACCACTGTGGGCCAGGAAAGTAGCCCGGGTGACTGCCGTCACCTTATTTCTGGTGCCTTCATTGGCATTGGGAATCCTGGGGTTCTCCCTGCGCATGATTGGCAACCTGTTCAGGAAGGACATTTCCCTGATTCAGTCTTCTGTGCCACCTGCCGTCTATTATCCTGAGCAGGGTCTGCATTTGATGACCTACAACACTGGTCTGATGCCGTCGTTTATCCGTAATCTCAACGACCTGCGCTCATCACAGCAGCGCAGTGGGGAGATTGCCGCAGCATTAACCTGCAATCCCGACACTATGCCGGATGTTGTCTGCTTCCAGGAGATGTTTGACCAGCAGGCGGCGAAGCGACTCTGCCAGGATCTCAGTGGCCACTACCATCATATTGTGCACAGTGTTGCCCCCCGGGAAACCGGGTTGAACAGTGGTCTGGCCATTGCCAGCAAATATTCCGTACAGGAGGTGTCATTCCGGCCTTTCTCTGATCTGGCCGCAGAAGACCAGCTGGCCAATAAAGGGCTGCTGCGCATCGTACTGGATCTCGGTAACGATAAAACGGCCGTGGTTTACAATACCCACCTTCAGGCTAAGGACGGTCAAACCTATGATGCGATCCGCGTTGGCGAGTTGAGGCAGATCAGACGGTGGGTTGAGGCGGATAGCGATAACGACAGGCGGAATAACAGACACCATCATGGCATCTTCCTGATGGGAGACCTGAACATTGCCCGGTCAGATGAGCAGGGGAGGGTCATTAAAAACGAACAGTATCAACAGGGCAGGAAAGCACTGGGGGAAAAATTTACTGACAGTTACTACGAGACCCATGATGAAGAAAATGATACCCGGCTGGTTGAGCGCAGCGAGTCATTTTTTGTCAATAGCGACCAGGCAGCCATCAAGACGGCAGATCGTCGGGAGCCGGATGGGTCATGGTATCTCGGAGCCGGAAACAAAGTGCGTTACCCGTGGGGCAGCAAACGCTGGAAAGCACATCCCCAGGTGGCAAGCCACTGTATTTATGACCGCCAGCTGGTCTACAGGGACATTGAAAAAAAATGGGCATCCCATACCGAAATACGGCAACTGGGGCTGGATGTTGCTGATGATCTGGAAAGCGGGTTATCTGACCATTTGCCGGTTTCTGTTATCTACCGGGAAGCGGAAGGTTTTTCTGCGGCCATTGCCCGCCTGAAGCCGGAGAATTTTACCACCCGAGAGGTCAGGGATCTGGTGAAGCAATTGAAGTTTGACTATGGTCGCCTGATCAGTGATCAGACCGGTGAGCATACAATTGACGAAGAGTTCTCAGGCGTCAATCCCCTGTGCAGAATTGCTGAATGCAGGACTTATTATAAAAGACAACCAGTGATTGTGAATGAGCTTGACCGGCTGGAAAAAGTGGTCAGGCAAAGTATGAATCCTGTTTCCGGAATACCCAGGTCAAACATCGGGTAAACCGTGCTGTCGGTACTGCTGTTGCTTGCGCTGTTGTCAATTATTTTATGACATAAAGGGTTGTCTTTTTACGCACTGTGATTAACCTACTGAAGTGAAGTAGATTTTCGAGCATTCAGGAGTCAGTGGTTGGATAACTGTGACAGTTATTCCAATGACTCCAATCGTTCAATATTCCTGACATTTCAGAAAAACATAATTTCTGTTCTGGTATTTTTCTCCCAAAAAACACTCCGATTTATCAGGCTTGATACCTGAAAGTGCTTTTGTTTTTACGTTACCAGACGAAACAGTTATAAAGCAGATGCTCCCGTTGGGGCACTTTGTCGACCGAGGCTACCATGAGAGCTGATATCGTTATTCTTGCTGCCGGGCAGGGCAGCCGCATGAAATCCAAACTGCCAAAGGTGCTGCATCGTATCGCTGGCAAGCCCATGCTGGAGCATGTGATCCTCAGTGCCCTGCACACGCAGAGAAAAGTCGGTGACGGCAAGATTCATGTGGTGATTGGTCACGGCGCAGAGCAGGTAAAACAGGCACTGGGCCACTACGATCTTAACTGGGTGGTACAGGAAGAGCAGTTGGGTACCGGCCATGCTGTGCAGCAGGCACTGCCGGGCTGCAAAGGTGCCGATGTGGTGCTGGTGCTCTATGGCGACGTTCCCCTGATTCACTCCTCTTCCCTGCAGTCTCTGCTGGCGGCCAGTAACGGTGAGCGCCTCGGCCTGCTGACCATTAACCTGGCCAACCCTTCCGGTTATGGCCGGATTATCCGCGATGGTTTTGGCAATATTCAGGCCATTGTTGAGGATAAGGACGCCAGCCCGGAGCAGCTGGCCATCAATGAAGTGAATACGGGCATCATGGCCATTCCCGGCAATAAGGTCAGTGGCTGGGTTAATGGCCTGAAAAATGAAAATGCCCAGCATGAGTTCTATCTCACCGATATTGTCTCGATGGCCGTGACCGAAGATACCCCGGTCATTCACGTTCAGCCGCAGCTCCCAATTGAAGTGGAAGGTGTTAACAGTCGTGTCCAGCTGATGGAGCTGGAACGTGCCCGGCAACAGCAGCTGGCCAATAACCTGATGGTGAATGGTGTCACGATCATTGACCCACATCGTCTGGATATTCGTGGCGACGTCAAGACTGGCCATGACATTACCCTGGACATCAATGTGGTTCTCGAAGGCAAGGTTGAGCTGGCGGATAACGTTTATATCGAACCCGGTTGTGTGATTCGCAACTCTGTTATCGGGGAAGGTGCCATTATCAAGGCACACTCCATTCTTGAAGATGCGGTTGTCGCTGCCGGGTGTGAGGTTGGCCCGTTTGCCCGATTGAGGCCAGGCACCGAACTTAAGGAAAAAGCCCGGGTCGGCAACTTTGTGGAAATCAAGAAAACCGTGATTGGCAAAGGCAGCAAGGTCAATCACCTCAGCTATGTGGGCGACGCTGAAGTTGGCGATGAGGTGAATGTTGGTGCTGGCACCATTACCTGCAATTACGACGGTGTCAATAAATTCAGGACGGTGATTGGCGATGGCGCTTTTATCGGCAGCAACAGTTCGCTGGTGGCTCCTGTGACCATTGGGCGTGGTGCAACCGCCGGTGCTGGTTCCACCATTACCAAAGATATTCCCGATGATCAGTTGGCCGTGGCACGTGGCAAGCAGCGCAATATCGAAGGCTGGCAGCGCCCGGTAAAGAAAGACTGAGATTTACAGGAAGGGGGAGATGACTCTCAGGTCATCCACTCCCTGATGATTTTTGCAACCTTTATGATGACCCAGGGGATCGACAACTATGTGTGGGATTGTTGGTGCTGTAGCGCAAAGAGATGTAGCAGATATTCTGCTGGAAGGGCTTCGTCGTCTGGAATACCGGGGCTATGACTCAGCAGGTGTCGCTATTATTAACGACAATGGCGAACTTCACAGAGAAAGGCGTACCGGCAAGGTATCTGAGCTGGCCGAAGCAGTTTCCCTGAACCCGCTTCGGGGCGGCACCGGTATTGCCCATACCCGCTGGGCCACCCATGGTGCACCCAGTGAGCGTAACGCCCATCCTCACGTATCAGAAGATCATATTGCCGTTGTTCATAATGGCATTATTGAAAACCATGAAGCATTAAGAGTGTTTCTGCAGGGCGAAGGCTATGTCTTTACCTCGGATACCGATACGGAAGTTATTGCCCATCTGGTCAGCCTGGAACTCAAGGGTAGTGACTCCCTGCTCGACGCCGTGCAGAAAGCGGTAGCCAGGCTGGAAGGTGCCTATGGCATGGTGGTGATGGACTGCAACGACAATGAACGTCTTGTGGTCGCTCGCTCCGGCAGCCCACTGGTAATTGGGGTCGGTATTGGCGAACACTTTATCGCCTCCGACCAGCTGGCACTGTTCCCGGTGACCCGCCGATTCATGTTCCTGGAAGAAGGCGATGTAGCGGAAGTGACCCGCAACGGGGTGACGATTCTGGATGCTGCTGGCAACCCTGTTGAGCGAGATGCCCGGGACAGCGACATTGAACATGATGCTGGTGATAAAGGCCCTTATCGCCACTACATGCTGAAAGAGATCCACGAGCAGCCGGAAGCCATCGCCAATACCCTGGAAGGTCGACTGGGCGAGCATCAGCTGAATCTCGATATCCTGGGCAAAGAAGGTCAGGAGATCCTCAATAAAACCCGTGCCGTGCAAATCGTTGCCTGCGGTACCAGTTACCATGCCGGTATGGTGGCTCGCTACTGGTTTGAAGAGCTGGCGGGTATTCCCTGTCGTGTTGAGATTGCCTCTGAGTTCCGCTACCGGAAATTCTTTGTGCCGGAGGATTGCCTGTTTGTTACCATCTCCCAGTCCGGTGAGACCGCCGATACGCTGGCGGCATTGAAACTGGCAAAAGAACTGGGCTATATGGCCTCACTGAGCATTTGTAATGTGCCGGGCTCTTCCATGGTGCGGGAATCGGATATCGCCATGATGACCCGGGCCGGTGCAGAAATTGGCGTGGCATCCACCAAGGCATTTACCACCCAGTTAACGGCACTGCTGATGCTGGTGACGGCCATTGGCCGACATACGGGAATGACCCCGGAACAGGAATCCAATGTTGTTTCAGCGTTACGGAATCTGCCACACATCCTGAAGAGTACCCTGGCCCTGAGTGATGATATTGAAGCCATGGCGGAAGCCTTTGCCGATAAGCATCACAGTCTGTTCCTGGGCCGTGGTACCCAGTACCCCATCGCCATGGAAGGGGCTCTGAAGCTTAAAGAGATTTCCTATATCCATGCCGAAGCTTATGCGGCGGGTGAACTGAAGCATGGCCCACTGGCACTGATCGATAACGATATGCCGGTAATTGTGGTGGCACCGAACAACGACCTGCTGGAAAAACTGAAATCCAATATGGAAGAGGTGCGGGCAAGAGGCGGACAGCTGTTTGTCTTTGCGGATAAACAGGCCAACCTGACCGAGACCGAAGGTGTCCGGGTTCTGCCAGTGGACGAGGTGCCGGAAGTGGTTGCCCCGATTCTTTACACCATTCCCCTGCAGCTGCTCTCTTATTATGTGGCGATTATCAAGGGTACCGATGTTGATCAGCCGCGCAACCTGGCCAAAAGTGTGACGGTTGAATAATTCGGGTATTTGGTGGCAGTAATGTTGTAGGTTGACACTATAGTTTGATAAAAAAACAGGCCGAAATTTACACAGAAGGCGGATAAACAAAAGGCTACAGCCAGAATTATCAAGCTTTAAGGTAACTGATCAAACTATTTTGTACTCCGACAACTGCTGACACAGGGTGGAAAGAAATAGAGCAGCCTGTGTAGCGCTGCTGGCTTCTATGTTAATCATGGGAGCCCCTATTCCTCCTCAATAGCGCTAAATAATAGTCCTTAAATAACTTCAACCTTTCTTTGGTTCCACTCTTTTCGTCCTGAGTTTTGAGCTTGTCTAAGTATCGAAGGGTGTGAACTCAGTACTCTCGCAATGTGCCTGGCACCCCTACCGGGCTAATAACCTGCTGACCAGCAGCTCCGACCCGCGAGGCATTGAAACTACTTACCAGCATGATACCGCCAAACGGCTGCTCCAGGTGGATGCACAAGGTAAAGTCATCCGTTGAGCAAAACCAATGGTCGTACCAGCCGTTGGGATTACGATGCCGCAGGCCAGCTGACCCGCCAGAACTACACCGATGTGGCCGGTATCGATTACGGCTACGAATACGACAGTAACAATGCACTGGTCAAACAGTATCGTTATGCCCTTGGTTTTGCACCATTGCAGTACAAAACAACGAATGGTGTGTATGATGTGCATGCAGATCAGCTATCAACGCCAAGAGCCATGGCGGATCAGGCTGGCAGCACTGTCTGGGCAACCAACCTCTCGCCGTATGGTGTTGCGGATATCACCAGAGGTGAAAGCCTTGGGTTTAATATTCGCTTCCCCGGGCAGTATGCGGATGGTGAGAGTGGGTTGTATTACAACCGGTTCAGGGATTATGCGTCGGGAACTGGGCGGTATTTTCAGAGTGATCCGATTGGGCTTCGCGGGGGGCTGAATGCATACGTGTATGCAGGTGGAAACCCTGTTATGTATATTGATCCCACAGGGGAAATTGGATTACCTGGTGCCGCTATTGGTGGAATGATAGGTGGTGTCTCAGCTTTCACTGGCGCATTAGCAACTGGATCGAGTATTACTGATGCTCTAATTGCAGGCAGTTTGGGGGCTGCTGCTGGCGCAGCAACGGGGCTCTTCGGTGGAGTAGGTATTGGTACGTCTGCTTTTATTGGTGGTGGAACCAACCTCCTAGGTCAGGTTATTGGAAATAATATCGATAAAGACCCTTGTAATAATACCAACATAAATTTGGGGGCTGTTGTAGGTTCTGCAATTGGTGGCGTATGGGCTGCTGGTATTACTCGAGGTGCAGGTGCCTTATCAGGTGCAGTTATTGGATGGGGGCCATCAACCTAAATTAAGCAGTTGATCACCTCTGAGCCATGCCCGCAGGGATAGCTTTTGAACCTCTCAACTGAACTCTATACCAGCATTTACCCCGAGCTGATTAATGGTTGATCTGCAATAACCTGACCATTTTTCAAAAATTTTGAGGTCGCTTTCGTTAGAATGCGAAACCAGGGCTGAAATGAACTCAACTGCGGTGCAATACTTTTAATTGAATCAAGAAAATCACACAGCTGGCTTTGTAATTCAGCAATTTTATTCATCAAACGATGATGGCTTGTCAATTTTATTTTCTTTTGATTACCTGATTCGGTGAGCTTTCCAGGGCTTACGCGCCTGTATTCTCATTCTCAATTAGATTGCTATTTTCCACCAAAAGTTAGCTATTAGTACTATGCAAAGGATTGAGCAGACCTGTAGTAGAATTCAGTAATTTAACGACAACTGATGCTCAAGCCTGCTCCCCTTATCACCTTTATGGTTGATGTAGAAGATTCCCGCAAGAACCCCAACCGGTGTGAACACAAGTTGATAGACATTCTGATGATAGCTCTTTGTTGCATCATGAGTAATGGTGAATCCTGGGAGGATATGGAGTCTTATGGGAAGAAAAAGTTCGGATGGCTCAAGACTTTTTTAGCGCTACCTAACGGTATTCCTTCGCACGACACCTTTTATCGCGTGTTTACTCATCTCAACACAGCATCATTCCAGAAATGCTTTCTACGCTGGATAAAGTCTGCATTCCCAGATGCGTTACCAGAAGGCGAATATACCGATATTATTCCCATTGATGGTAAATCGATTAAAGGTTCCCGAGGCAAAGGAAAGGGTAAGCGCGCTGTACATATGGTTAGTGCCTGGAGCCATCGGCTTGGATTAGTGTTAGGACAACAAAAAGTAGACTCCAAATCGAATGAGATTACCGCAGTTCCTACACTCATGGAGGCTCTTGACATGCAAGGAGCCCTTATCACTGCTGATGCAATGAGTTGCCAAAAAAGCATTGCATCGACGTGTATCGAACAAGGGGCTGACTATCTTCTGGCTGTAAAGGGCAATCAGGAAACCTTGCAGAAGGATATTCAGGAAGCAGTTGAGAAGCATTGGGAGCTAAACCCTAAAGATGAACTATCAGATGTCTTTGCTGAACAGGAAAATAAAGGCCATGGGCACCATGAGTACCGCTGCTGCTGGGTCTTTACTGATTTGAACCTTCTATCAACACATGCAGAATGGCAGGGCATCAAGCAGTTCGGAGTTGTTCAGGCAGACAGGACCATCAATAACAAGGTGACAACGGCTTTACGCTTTTATATCAGCAGTAAATCCATGTCTGCGCATGAAATGCTCAATGCAACCCGGATCCACTGGGAAGTCGAAAATAAGCTTCATTGGGTGCTGGACGTCTCCTTTAATGAAGATGCCTGTCAAACCAAACATGAAAATGGAGCTGAAAACTTATCGACTCTGCGTCGTCTGGCACTCAATATTTTTAAGATGGATCGTGTGGGAAAGGGCAGTATTCGACGCAGGCGCAATGATTGCGCTTGGGATGACTCTACCTGACTGAACTACTTGAACAGTTCATCTTCACTTCTGTTAATCATGGATGTTGATAGTAAATATTGTGCATTTTATGCTCGAGTGAATGAGTTAATGAGAACCATTCTCTTCATGCGTAAGCCCTGGTGAGCTTTCCAATTGAACTCATTAATAATGGACGACTGGTAATAGATTCCTTGTGGGATTCAGGATTACTTAAACGAACATAAAGCGTCCACCAGTTGTATATTAAAGCTACCATTCTCGCTAGCATGCGACATCACGTATCCGCCCCAGCCCCATTGGTTTTTTATTTCATCAAAATTATTTTCACAGTCAGCCCTGTTTCGATAATGGTTAATAATGGAGACAACATCATTATCAAGTGAAGTGACAAGTACTGAGTACTCATAGGCTTTTATATTGTCCGGTTCTTCAATTAAAGCCAGTGTTGTTTGACGCTCTTTTAATTCTTTTTCCAGGACCAGCATTTCGTTTTCAGGACGACGTCTGCGTACAATAATAATACGCCGTTCTTTTTTCCATCCTGATAATTTAATAACCGATTCCTTGCCTTCCCAGTGCTTATCATATTTTGTCCAGCCTCCGCTGCAGTGCGCTTGGCATATGGCTTTCTTGACGTTGTCATGCTTTTTAACTTTAAAAAGATAATGACAGCCCGCGCTTTCCAATTCACACATCACTCGATCATTTCCCCAATCACAATCGCCACGAACAAATTCAGGCCAGCAACATTTTGGCAAACGATTTAATAACGCCATTAATCCTGGCAATGAGTATTTACTATGACTTTCATTACCCGGCCTGACTTCAACTTCGAGTATCAATTTTAAGTTGGCCATCATGTAGGAGTGGTAGGTGTGGGATGGCCTTCCTTTTTTATATGGGTTGTAACCATTCTCTGCACCTTCCTGATTTCCATAGATGGTTTTTACAGTCACATCGACATCCATAATCCATGGAATGGTTAACAGTGGATCAAAGCAGAGGTGCAGATGTTTTTGCATCCATTCAACGCCTTGCTGCTCATCAATTTTCTTCAAACCACGTCTGGCGGAATCGTCACTGACAATTTTTTTCATGCCAAGAAGCTGTGCATTAACGTTGTCGCCAATAATGGTTCCAATGTGTGCGTATCGTTTATGGCCGGAAAGTATGGAGAGCATTATTGACCCGAGCACATCAACTTTTTGAGGTGCATTGGGGCTTTTATAGGTCAATGGGCAATCATTGACCCAGGGTTCAAATCGATGGCCCGTTTTTAAAAATTGGATAAAAAAAGCCAATTGCCCCATTGGAGTGACCGAAGCTTCCGGTTCCCACTCAACATGAATTTTTCCATCGAAAGAATCGACTTCGAGCGTGACCGACAAGGGGTCTTTTTTCATTTCTGACAGCTCACCCTTTGGGTGAGCGGGTTTTGGTGGACGAACCATCTGTGAGCCCTCGGTATGACTGAGGGTAAGAGTTTAGCTGATGGTTTAACCGCTGAATTTAGGGTTATTAGTCTGGTTCGTGACCGGGGTGAGACGGCTATTCTGCTGGTTGAGCCGTTCTTTGAGTTTGCCAGGCGGATACTGGACCAAGGCGAGGTTGCCCTGGCAGGAACCGGCGACGCCATGGATCAGGGCGGTAGCATGAGGTGCACATATGTACTATTAACATACCTCCGGTATAGCCAGAGGTACGACAATGGCCAACTACACACCAATGGTC
>NZ_JBLYNV010000074.1:0-23647 GCF_049310165.1 Endozoicomonas sp. ALE010
TGGTTCAGGCATGACCTGCACCATCGCTGAGGTATGTTCATTGCCAGTTAATAGCCTGTTGTCGCTGACTGTTGGCAGGTTTCTTGATAGGAAACTGATCACTCCCGGAAGCCTGGAAGCTGCCTCAGCAGGCATGGCCGGTTCGGTCTCCATTGGCTCCGGATTAGCAGGTAGCGAAGTTGCAGAACACACAATACTCTTGCTGTTGTCAGTAACACGCCTGCGCTTTATGGATGGGATGGGCCCGGATTCAGATTGCATTTGATGCGGTGGAAATGTTCCAGTGCCCGTTGTTGTCTGTTCCACCTGGTAACCTGACATGGATCGCTTTCTTCCTTGTTTTCGACTGTTTGCTGGCCGGTGCCTTCCGGCTTCAGTGGATGTTAACGGGGATGCCGTGTCTGCGGTTACTGAGGAGGAAGATGACTGCATGGTTTCTTCGGGGATTACCTGTTTCCAGTTGGAGAATCGTCTGGGGATGACAACAATAGAACGTAAACGCTAATTTAACCAGCGTATAGTCAACCCCGCCGGATCGGCTTATTCTTGAGATGCCTTCACACAGCTTCTTTTTCCAATAACCAGGCTGTGATGTTCTGACGCCGTTTTGTCGGCACCAGGCTTTTTGGCTAAGCCCGGAGTCATGCCAGGCTTCGATCCGTTGCAGCCATTGTTCTTTAGTGGTTTCTGGGGTGGTCATCGGAGCCTCCATGTAGTCAGAGGCTTTATGATCCACGATCAAATCTCAGCGGGGTAGGACGTGGGTTATTTTGGCGGTTACGTTGCTAGTAATTGACACATGATTTCTTCACAAACCGAATTAAATCGATTTGACTGTTAATCAAATAATTAGTTACATCCATAGCCATGGCTAAGTTTCTGACGAGTATATTTTCTTTCACAAATATCAACGTACTGATCAAATTTTCTCTGTGCAATTCGGCAGGCAGAGCAGATTCTGGCTATAGTGGACGCTGATCATGAGCATCACACTCCGAACCGGTGATTTCCATGACTTGTCCGGGGCCATTTGCATTGCAACATTGATTTTGGATGATCGGGAAACATGAACGCAGTAGCCAGCGCCCAAAAACTGCCGCTGATGGGCAGTGCCTGTGGTCCAGTTACGGATATTTACAGCAACAAAGTGTTGTGGGGCGGATACCACATTTGCAATGTGGAGGCTTTTCCGGAAGAAAATAAAGAGTATCTCTATTCATTACCGAGGAGTATTTGCTTTGATTGTCAGGGATTGGCGCGCAACGCAGTACAAACAGCTTGCGTCTCCCTTCTGTGTGAAGACTGCAGCGAATACCGAACCCTGACAACCCCACCAGGTCGTTTATGTCATATATGCACATCTAATGGAAAACCTGCCACGCAGGAACACATAGATGCTTGCAACGTGATCGAAGCTTTTCCATTCAAAAGACGTGCGATCGACAAATTTTACCTCAAGTGTCCATTCACCAATTGTCAGTGGCAAGGTACGGTGGCTGAACTTTACGGCATTCATGAAAGTGAACATCTGATGAATGCTTCCCCTGTCTCTCCACTTAAACATCTGTGCAGGTCGGCCATTCAACGCCGCTTTGGTCATAATACTATTCTGTTAAGCGAATGCTGCACTGTCTTGCGCTTACCTCAGGGGTTACAACAGTATCTGGCTAATGCGCCACCGGGTTACACGCCCAGCAACCGCTCAGCCAAAGCCTATGTAGAAAAGTACTTTGTGACATCCCCTGGTTTGCTGGTTTGCCTGTTGCTCAATAATATGGACCGGGTGATGGCTACGTGGTCTACGGTCGTGGAGGATCCCTCTGATGCCGACAAAAAAAGAGCTGTAAAGCGCTTTGTCCGCGAGCAGGCATTGGACCGCAAAGCGTTCTATATACAGTTTTACTACCACCCGAAAAAATGGAATCCCGCTTGTGAAGGTAATGACACCGTAGCTGAATCCTTGCGATGGAATTGTGTGCATTGGGACGCTTGCGACGATTTGGCGCATATTGATGGTGTGACACTTTGGAGAGTTTTCATGAAACCACTGATACTCCGCGGTAGCTTTCCCAGGGAAAGCTGTGCCAGGCGCGAACGGGCCCGCCCTGTAGTTTGAGAGTGTCGTATTTGTGCAGGGCAACCGGGAAGCCAGATGACCAATTCTCAGGACTGGCGAAGCCAGGGTTTGGAGCACCTATGAACATGAACCCAGCAGTCAGCCGCCCGATACTGCCACTGATGGGCAGTGCCCATGGCGGCGTTGTAGATAGCGACAGTAACAGAGTGTTGTGGGGTGGATACGCTGTCAGCAATGCTCAGTGGCTGCCGGAAAACAGCGAGCGCATTCGGTTTCCAGAGGATCGCGTTTGCGTTGATTGTGGCGGAATACCACGAAGGTTAGTTCAGACAATGTGTGGCCGTTTGCTATGCAAGGACTGTAGCCATTACAGAACCCTGACACTACCAACAGATCGATTATGTCACCATTGCTCAGCTGAGAATAAGCCGGATACTCCAGAAAATATCAGTTATTGTAATTTGATTAACGTTGATAATTTCACGGGACGTCATATCAGCAAATTTTACCTCAGGTGTCCATTTGTTGGCTGTCAGTGGCAAGGTACCGTGGCTGAGCTTTATGGCCTGCACGAAGATGAACATCTGAAGGTTGGTTCCCTGAAACATCTGTGCAGGCGGGCCATTCAACAGCAACTCTCCCGAAAAAAAATTTTGTTAAGCGAATATGCGGCATTGCCTCTACCTCTGCCTCAGCAACTGAAACAGTATCTGGCCTTTACGCCGGCTTGCATTCCCAGCAATCAATCAGCCAAAGCGTACGTAGAAAGGCATTTTGGGACAACAGATACCGATGGTTTGCTGGCTTATTTATTTCTCAATCGCCAAGGGCGGGTGATTACTCTGGGGCATACGGTCATGAAAGACCCTTATGATAAACCCAAAACAGAAACCGTAAGGCGTTCTGTCATCAGGCAGGCCGTGAATCTCAACGCGAGCCTGGTGCAATTTTACTATCGCCAGGACAATTGGCATTCACAGTACAGAGGCACGGGTACCGTAATTGACAGCTTGAGGAAAGAACCATTTTTCCAGTGTGTTTTTGCATCGAAGCAGATTGGCTGTGCACAACTTTGGAAAGCTATTGTGCCACATGGCGAGGACCTTGTGGGCAGACCCGTGTCTTGAATGTGTTCAAAAAGAAAGAGCTGCCCCAGCTTATTTTTTAACGGCTTATTATTTGCCCACCCAACCTGCGTTCACTATTTTCTGACGACGGCTGCCGTTGGTGCTGAAGCTGTCGAAGAGCGGAAACTCAGGACTCTGATAGATCGTACCAAGCACCCTTCGACTCCGCTCAGGGTGAACGGAGATTGTACACATCAAACTCATTGAGACCATGTATCAGGCTTTTTCCAGAGAATTCAGAATACTCTGGTAGCTGTCCATTCTTTCCTGAAGAATATCGCCATTCTGAAGGGCCTGGCGAATAGCACAACCCGGCTCCTGTTCATGACTGCAATCCCTGAACTTGCAGTGCCCGATAAAGGGACGAAACTCCTTAAAGCCGTGCAATACGTCTTCCGGTTCCATATGCCAAAGCCCGAATTCACGAATCCCCGGGGAGTCAATCAGCATACCACCGGCCGGGAAGTGGAATAGCCTGGCTGCCGTGGTGGTATGGGTGCCTTTGCCGGTGCTTTCGGACAGCGGGCCGACCTTGGTATCAACGCCGGGCAGCAGTGTATTGACCAGGGAAGACTTTCCGACACCGCTTTGGCCGACGAAAACACTGGTGTGTTCATTCAGCAGGCTCTTGAGTTCATTGAGCCCGTCTTCCGTCCGGGTGGAGGCTTTAAGTACGCGATAGCCAATACGCTCATAGTTAATCAGCATATCGTCAAGCTCTTTACTGGCAGATGGACAACTCGCTCCACCTGCCAGCAAATCGGTTTTATTGAGCAGGATGACCGGCTCAATACCCACGGTTTCCGCAGCCACCAGATAACGGTCAATCAGGTTTGAGTGGGGAACAGGCACCGGGGCGATGACCAGAACAATGTAGTCAATATTGGCAGCTACCGGCTTTAGCTGTCCTCGCATATCCGGTCTGGATAACAGGCTGTCACGGTCCTCAAGTGCCACTACCACACCCATGCCGCCTTTGCTGGAAGCTCTCCAGACGATACGGTCACCGGTCACCAGTGGTGGCAGATTGGCCCTCAGGTGGCAGCGATAGGTCTCACCGGGTTTGCCAATGGGTTCGATATCCAGCTGTGCGCCATAGTGGGCAATAATCAGCCCGGGTTGCTCTGGCCCCAGGGAGTCATCCTGAAGTTCCAGGGTAATCTTATCCTCACGCTTTTGGGCGCGGGCTTTGCGTTCTTCCTGAATTTTCTCAATGCGCCAGCTTTGTCTGCGCGTTAGTTTGCGCTTACTCATGATGTGCGGGAGAGAGTCTGAATTGTAAGGTTGGAAAGTATCATAAATTTGTGTTGAGCTGATTTCGCTGCAATTATGAATGAAGTAGACTTATTATGTCAGCTGATTCGTTATCTGCCCTTAAATTGATCCATCTTTTTTCAGCGACAGGACAGGCAACTAAAGCTCTCTATAATCTATTGAATCAGTTGGTTTTTTCCTGACTTACAGGTAATTATCAAACCGTTCAGACTTTCTAAACTTTGACGACCGGGTGTTGGATGGCTAAATCGGATAATCTCGTATGGATCGACCTGGAAATGACGGGCCTGGATCCAGTCAATGACCGGATTCTTGAGATCGCGACAATTGTTACCGATGGCCAGTTGAACATTCTGGAGGAAGGTCCGGTTCTCGCGGTTCACCAGAGTGACGACGTTCTGGGTGCCATGAATGAATGGTGTGTTAACACCCATGGAGCCACAGGCCTGACGGATCGAGTCAAAGCCAGCACCATCAGTGAAAAGCAGGCTGAGCAGATGACGCTGGATTTTCTCCGCCAACACGCTGACCAGGGCGTTTCGCCAATGTGCGGTAATAGCATCGGTCAGGACCGCCGTTTCCTCTGGCAATATATGCCAGAGCTGCACGACTACTTTCACTATCGGAATATTGATGTCAGCACCCTGAAAGAGCTGGCCCGTCGCTGGCAGCCGGAATTACTGGAGCAGTTTTCCAAGAAGGGTGTTCACCTTGCGCTGGAAGATATCCGTGAGTCTATTGATGAACTTCGGTTTTATCGCCAGCACTTTATCAAAAATTTTTAGCTTTTGTACCAACCTGCACGTTACTGAACACTCTGTTCAGACTTCACTTGTTGATACCACAGGCCAAGTAAATTGCGCTCTTCATCGGTCATGCCCGTGCGATTAGCCAATGGCATAATCTGAGTCTGTACGGTCTGGCTAAAAATCTTATCAGCCTTGTTGGCGATGGAATCATAGTCGTGGAAAACCAGACCACCGGGTGGTGACTGAAAAAGAGGATCTGTCGGTGTTGCCGAGTGACAGGTGCTGCAGCGGGCAGTAACCAGCTCAACAATATCGCTCTGCTCCACCGCCGCTTGCTCTGCCATCGGTGCCTGCTGTGCAGCCATTTGTGGTCGGATAATAAAGGCCAGAGTCAACATCAACACCGCCGCTGCAGGCCATAGCCAGGTTAAAATGGCACCCTGATTGCGTCGGTTAAAGAAATGACGAACCAGCACTGAAGCCGCAGCCAGAACCGCCAGAATTGCCCAGTTCCACTGGCTGCCAAAGGTCATGGCATAGTGACCACTGATCATGATAAACAACAACGGCAGTGTAAAGTAGTTGTTGTGGCGAGAGCGCAGCAAGGCATGCCTGGCACTCTTTCCAAGACCAGAAGGATCAAAGCTGCTATCCCCCTGTTCAGCGGCAGCAACCAGTTTTCTCTGGGAAGGGATAATCACCCTGAACACATTTCCCACCATCAGGGTGCCAATCAGCGCACCGACGTGAATATAGGCGGCACGGCCACTGAACAGTTGTGCGTAGCCCCAGGCAGCAAACACCACCAGCGAGAACAGCACCACGCTAAACAGCGTTTCCTGTTTGAACAGCGGGGATTTGCACAACAGGTCATAGACCAGCCAGGCGGTCAGCAGGCTGACGATACTGATGGCAATGGCCTGAATGGGCGACAGCGCAGACTGCGGTGCCAGTAGATAACTCTCTGCCCCCCAGTAATAAATAATGGCCAGTAAACCCATGCCGCTCAGCCAGGTGACATAAGCCTCCCATTTAAACCAGTGCAGCGTTGTCGGCAGTTTTTCCGGGGCAAGATGATATTTATTCACTTCATAAATACCGCCGCCGTGCAGAGCCCACAACTCACCTTTGATGCCTTTTTTCTGCTTGTTTGCTGGCGCAGCTTCCAACCGTCCTTCCAGCCAGTTGAAATAAAAGGATGCGCCAATCCAGGCGACACCGGCCGTCACATGCAGCCAGCGAAACAGCAGGTTTAACCACTCTTGTAGATAGGATTCCATGGTTCAATACTCATTTTATTATTGAAAATGCTGAGCGACGGTTGTTATAGACGTAATGGTGTCGTCAGCACTTCCGGCTTTCAGGCTTCCTGACCCATGATGATGGTTTTTTCAATGACCCGGTCATCGCCCATCACCATCAACACGCCAAGCAACTCTTCCAGTGTTTTGGTTTTTTCCGTTCTGAATTGAAGCATTGGGGTAGCCGCCGGATTGAGCACCAGAAAATCCGCTTCATTGCCTGTGCGGAAGCTACCGATCTTGTCGTCAAGATGAAGTGCCCTGGCACCTCCCAATGTGGCCAGGTAAAAAGCTTGAAGCGGCGAGATGGTTTCCTCCCGCAACTGAGATACCTGATAAGCGTCTTTCATGGTATTGAGCAGGCAGAGACTGGTTCCCCCACCCACATCGGTGCCAAGACCGGTGGGGATGCCATGGGCCTTTGCCCGGTTCAGATTAAACAGCCCGCTACCGAGAAACAGGTTGGAGCCCGGGCAAAAGGCGATGGATGAGCCGGAACTGCCCATTCGCTGCCAACTGTGGTCACACAGGTGGACTGAGTGGGCAAATACGGACCGGGGGCCCAGCAAACCATGCTGATCGTACACATCCACGTAGTGTTTGCTGTCCGGGAACAGTTCCTGAACCCAGTCAATCTCTTTCGGGTTTTCCGAGAGGTGGGTGTGCAGATAAAGACCATCGTGTTCCCGCAATAACCGGCCAGCCATGTGCAACTGTTCCGATGATGAGGTAGGGGCAAAACGCGGGGTTACTGCATACGACAATCTCCCTTTGTTATGCCACTGGTTGATCAATGCTTTACTGTCTTCGTAGCTGCTTTGAGGAGTATCAAGCAGATAGTCAGGGGCATTACGATCCATCATCACCTTGCCTGCGATCATACGCAGATTTCGTTGATGGGCTTGTTGAAAGAAGGCATCAACGGACTGAGGTGCCACGGTACCAAACACCAGGGCTGTGGTGGTTCCATGGCTGAGGCATTGATCCAGAAAGAACTGTGCAATCTCACTGGCATATTGCTCATCAGCAAACTTCTGCTCTGCCGGAAAGGTGTACTGGTTGAGCCAGTCCAGTAACTGGACACCGCAGCCTGCCAGTACTTCAAGCTGTGGATAATGTACGTGGGTATCGATAAAACCCGGAACCAGAAGGCGACCGGTGAGGTCTTTTATTTCTGTTCCGGCGGGCAGATTCTTAAAGACCTGATCGGAAGGACCGCATCGGGTTATCAGACCATCTTCAACCAGAAGGGCACCGTCTTCGAAAAACTCCCACGCGTCCTCTGAACCCTGTTGTTTTGCCGGATCCTCCAGAAAGTGCAGGACAGAGGCTCGCCAAACTACCGATTGACTCATCATGGCACCTCCACAATATACGGCGCAGACATCAGGACCTCATCACAGTTATCACCAGGTCCCTTACGATCGATCACCAGATACTCTTCTCCGCCATCAACGGACAGTAAAGGGTGATGCCAGACACCGGGGTGGTAGGTAACTCCCTGTTTACCGTTGGTCAGAAAGCAGCGAATGGCTGACCAGTCGGGCGTCGCACCGTCGCTGGAGCCAGGGGCCACCACCACCAGAAAGCGCTGGCCTGCCAGGGGCATAAATGTCTGGCTACCCAGCGGGTGTCGTTCTAACAGGTCCAGTTGATAAGTGTGATTAATCGGGGCTGTTTTATAAATATGCATTGTCGTGTAACCCTGATCATCCGTGGTGACGGATGTCAGGTCGCTGTATTTCTGACAGCGACCCTGATTGATCACCAACGGTGTATCCCGGGTTTCGAGTACATCACCAAAAGGTTCAAAGGCTTCACGGGTCAGTATTTCCACCTTCAGCGTCTGGGCTGGTATTTCTTTATCCATAAGCCTTGTTCTCGTTTTTATTATTCGAATCAACTGCTGGTGTTAACTGCCCCGATAGGTTGAGTAACCATAGGGTGATAACAGCAGTGGAACATGGTGATGACGGTCATCACTGACTTCAAACGTCACCACAACTTCCGGGTAAAAGCACTGGACTTTATGCTTCTGGAAATAATCCTTAATGGCGAAATGCAGCTGATACACTCCTTTGGGAAGATTCAGGTCATCTGTCGCCAGGTTTGGAATGCGGCCATCATTGTTGGTGATGCCACTGCCCACTGGCTGCCAGCCATCACCTTCCTGTTTTGACAGGGAGACAGGGACTCCTTCTGCCGGTAAGCCGCTACCGGTATCCAGAATATGGGTGCTGATGCCGGTCATGCCATTTGCCTCCATTCAATCAGTTTGTTCAGACGTAGCCGGGTTATCTTATGTTGCTCGGCAGCGGCAATCGTCAGTTCATGTTCCGGCTGGTTATTCAGCCGGTCATTCAGCAGAGACAGCATCTGATCTGCTGACTTCCCGGTGGCGCAGACAATGAAGATATAGCCAAAGCGGGTTTCGTAAGCGGTGTTACCGTCTGCTAATGCCTTGAGTGTTTCGTCACTGGCAGTGGCTGCGCCTGATTGCTCATGACCGGCCATATCACGGGTATTGGCGTATTTTGCTTTCAGGCTGTTTACGTCGCCAATCTTCGGGTGGCCTGCAAAAGCCTGTAGATAGTCTTTTTCTCCACAGGCGGACCAACTGGTGTCCGCTGTGGATAAAAGCTCATCTTTACTGGAGTACGGTCGGTTATTGGCCATGGATTCCAGCCAATGTTCACTGGTACAGCATTGGCGGAAAAAATGCCGGGCGCTATCCATATCCAGACTGTTCAGCTCATCCAGTGTCATGAACTACTCCCCCTCAACGTCGCTCTCAAAACCGCTCTCATAACCAAGAACGCGAAACCTTGATACCCCCCCATCAGGAAATATATTCAGACGCACATGGGTGTATGGTTGTTCCGTGTTCTGCAACTCATTCAAGAACCGATGGTTGCGATGAGCATGCAGTTTCTGTTCCGGAAGAATGGTATGCCATTGCACAGGATCCGTTGCATCTTCAGGGTTATCCCCGGCAAAGGTACAGGCCTCCAGGCTGCAACGGTCAGGGTAGTTACCCTTGAAGTGCAGGGTATCCACTTCTACGCGATGAATAGTGCCGGGCAGAGCCAGCTTGACCATCATCCAGTCATTGCCCCCCTGCCGCCGACGTCTGGTTTCCCAGCCATTATGCATATCAACACCACGCCCTGGCAGTAACAGGTTTTGCATAGGGCCAAAGAATGAGTCACTGCAGGCTACGGAGCGGCCACCGTTCATCAGTGCCGCCAGATCCAGGGGCTCACCCGGTAAGCGATGGCGCTGATCAAGATAAACCTTGCCATAAACCCGGAGACGGGCGACACCGCCATCGGGGTAAATTCGCAGACGAATATGGCTGGCTACTCTCGGAGACTGATCCAGAGTAATCAGGTTTCGGCAATCGGGCTTTACGTCCACCCGATCCGTCAGCGGTAGCCAGTTGCTCTGTTCGTTGGGATCGGCATCATCAAGCAGGTAATCCAGCTGCACTGCGCCGGGGGCATTACCTTTAAAGTGACGTGTATCAATATCCAGCGCTTCGATTTCACCCACAGCAGCCAGGCGCACAATAACCCAGTCACAGCCATCAAAACCCGGTGCATCGCGACGGCGGCGTGACTCCCAGCCATCCATCCATTTGCCGTAGGCCGTATATTTTTCTGGCAGAAATACCGGGTCTTCAGCCAATAGCAGGTTATCTTTTTCGGCAAAGAAATCATCGCTGCAGTCGAGAACATCCCCACCCAGCGCACGGGCTGCCAGATCAATTCTTGTCTGCTGCCAGTGTGCGGCGAGATCATCAGAAGAGTTATTCATTAATGTGTTGAACCTGCTGTTATTATTTTTACGGTCTAAAGTGCCAACTTGTGTGAGCTTTGCGGCACTTTATCCTGATAGAATAGGTTTTATTATTTGACCATTTAGTCAATTTTTTGAGCATTTATGCCATAGAACCCATCAGGCAGGCAATAAAAAAATGGAGAGCCCAATGACGTTCGACCCTCTTTTAACGACAGATGACTACCCAAGAGACCTGGCTGGTTATGGCAAAACGACGCCTGATCCCCAGTGGCCGGGCAATAGCAGAATAGCGGTTCAGTTTGTTATCAATTACGAAGAAGGCGGCGAGAACTGTATTCTTCACGGTGATGAGGCATCGGAGGCATTTCTCTCGGAAATCATTGGTGCTCCGGCTCATAAGGGCATGCGTCATATCAGTATGGAGTCGATCTATGAGTACGGCTCAAGGGCCGGGTTCTGGCGACTTCACCGGCTGTTCTCACAGAGGCAGATACCGGTCACTGTGTACGGTGTTGCCATGGCCATGGCGCGTAATCCGCAAGCTGTCAGAGCCATGATGGAGTCCGGTTGGGAGATTGCCAGCCATGGTTATCGCTGGATTGACTATCAGTTTATGGACGTTGATGAAGAGCGTCGCCATATGCAGGAAGCGATTCGTCTGCACACCGAAGTAACCGGTAAGCGCCCAACCGGCTGGTATACCGGGCGTTGCAGTCCAAATACCGAGCAGCTGGTGGTGGCAGAGGGAGGGTTTTTATATCACGCCGATAGCTATGCCGATGACCTCCCCTACTGGGATACCCGGTTTGGTAAACCCCAGCTGGTGGTTCCCTATACGCTGGACTGCAATGATATGCGCTTTGCCACCACCCAGGGTTTTAACAGTGGCGATCAGTTCTTCAGTTATCTGAAAGACGCTTTTGATGTACTTTATGAAGAAGGTGCCACGGCTCCCAAAATGCTCTCAATAGGCCTTCATTGTCGTTTGGCTGGACGACCGGGGAGAGCGGCAGCCCTGACCCGTTTCCTGGATTATGTGCAATCCATGGAGCAGGTATGGCTATGTACACGGGAACAGATTGCCCAACACTGGCATACTCATCATCCTTATAATCGATAACACTGGTTGGTAATTTTCAGGGAGAGCGGTGTATGGACAGTCTGATTGATATTCAGGCCGGGGCAAAGGCATTGGACAGTATTCGTGCCAATGGTTTGCCCCAGGAGAGTGTCAAGGTCATGGTAGGCGCTTCTGGTGGTCCAAAGTGGTTTGTGCTCAGTGGCCTGGATAAAGCCCTGCTGGGCGAATACTTCCGCGACAGAACATCACCGCTGGATCTGATTGGCACGTCCGCCGGCAGCTGGCGTTTCAGCTGTTACTGCCAGAATGATCCTCTGGCTGCCCATGAGCGTTTTGAACAGGGCTATATTTATACCAGTTATTCCAGCAAGCCAGATGCTGCTGAAATAAGTCGTAAAGCCAGAGAGTTGGTAGAAACCATCGTTTCCTCCGATAGTGTTGGACAGATTCTTGATAATCCCGTTTTTCGTTTTAATCTGATTGCCGTGAGAAGCCATGGACTGACCGCTTCTGAGCGTAAACCGCTACAACTGGCCGGCCTGGGGCTTGCCGCTACGGGTAATTTGATTAATAGAAAATATTTGTCGTCCTTTTTTACCCGTACTCTTTTCTATCATCCAGCCTATGACACTTCAGATAAGCCTGCTTTTTACCATGCCGATGATCTTCCCACTGAGCATGTACGACTGACGGCAACTAATATGGTGGATGCCATTATGGCCTCTGGCTCCATTCCGGCGGTGATGCAGGGTGTAAAGAATATCTCTGGTGCGCCCGCAGGCTGCTATCGGGATGGCGGGCTTACCGATTACCACTTCGATATGCGCTTTCATCAGGGTGATGGTCTGGTGCTTTATCCACACTTTTATTCAAGGATGATTCCCGGCTGGTTTGATAAGGCCTTAAAGCATCGCAGGCCGTTGCCGCAGAATACCGACAATATGGTACTTGTCTCGCCATCACAGGCATTTGTTGACCGGCTTCCCTATGGAAAAATACCCGATCGCAATGATTTTGCCCGATTTACCTACGATGAACGGGTGCGCTACTGGCAGCGGGTGGTTAATGAGAGCAAGCGGCTGGGGGATGAATTTCTGGAACTGGTCGCGGGTAATAAAGTACGACAGGTGGTTAAGCCCCTGGTTTAACCACCTGAGGATTCACTGCTGCAACCGGGGTTGCAGCTCAGGCCATACATTGTTTAACAGGACTGGCTGAGCGGCTTCTGTCGGGTGAATTCCGTCCGGTTGATTGAGTGAATCATTGCCTGCAACGCCATCCAGGAAGAAGGGAATCACTGGTACGTCCCACTTTTTACCCAGCCCATGAAAAGTTTCTGTAAAACGTCGGGTATAGACCGGTCCATAGTTGGGCGGGATCTTCATTTCAAAGAGAATAATGTCAGAATTGTATTCCCGGGTCAGGGCGATCATCTGATCAAGGTTGGATTTGATGGTTTTCAGCGGCTTTCCCTGCAGACCATCGTTGGCACCCAGCTGCAGTAACACCAGGTCCGGGTCGGTCTGTGCCAGCGTTTTCCTGAATCGGCTCAGGCCTCCGGCGGTGGTTTCGCCACTGATACTGATATTGGCAATTTTCCAGGGGTACTGATGGCTGTCGATTTTTTCCTGAAGTAATTGCACCCAACCCCGATTGATATCCGTAAGACCGTAGGCAGCACTAAGACTGTCGCCATACACTAATAGTGTTTTTTCTGAAGCTGACAGATTGATGGCCGGAAGGGACATTAAAACAAGAGTAAACAGCCTTGAGCCAATAGAAAGCCTTGGGCTGATAAAAGGCTTTGAGCTGGTGAAAAGACGACGAAATAAGGATTTTCTCATGAATGATGCGCTCTCCGGTTCCCGCAACACTCTCACCTCTGAGACCGCCGCTGAAACCACTCCATCGATAGAATCTGATTCACTGGCGGTGACTGCCTCAGGCCTGGAAAAGACCGTGGTTGCCCGTGATAACCGACTCACCATCTTGTCCGGACTTGACCTTAAGATCAAGTCTGGTGAATCCGTTGCGATTGTAGGGACCTCCGGCTCAGGCAAGTCAACGCTGCTGGGTATTCTGGCAGGGCTGGATTTGCCCACGGCAGGCAGTGTCAGCCTGGCCGGAAAACGCATTGATCATCTGGATGAAGATCAGCGGGCAACGGTGCGCGGGCAGCATACCGGGTTTGTTTTTCAGTCATTCCAGTTGCTTGCCAACTTAACGGCACTGGAAAACGTTATGTTGCCCCTTGAGCTGGCGGGTGTGGATAACCCCGGTGAACGGGCCAGGAAACTGTTAACCCGTGTCGGTCTGGAGCACCGGCTGGAGCATTACCCGAAACAACTGTCCGGTGGTGAGCAGCAACGGGTCGCCATTGCCAGGGCATTTGCCGGGGAACCGGATATTCTCTTTGCCGATGAACCCACCGGCAATCTGGATGAGAAAACCGGTGAAAGCATTATTGAACTCCTGTTTGAAGTAAATCAGGCCAGCGGTACCACCATTATCCTGGTTACCCATGATATGGACCTTGCCAGACGGTGTCAGAGAATACTGAAATTGCACGGCGGTCGTCTGGAGGCGGTGGTATGACGGTGAACAGTTCCTCCGCAAGTCTTAAGCACAATAAGGTTATCCACAAGCCGAAAAGTACCGTCGGACTCGCCTGGCGTTTCCTGCTCAGGGACTGGCGCTCCGGCGAACTCTGGCTGCTGGTGGCGGCCCTGTTGATGGCGGTGGCGATCAGTACCGCCATTGCCCTGTTCAGTGATCGTCTGCAACTGGCTCTTGGACGACAGGTGGCAGAAGTACTGGGTGCGGATATGTTGATTCGCAGCCCGGGACCGGTGCAGCCAGAGATTCTCGAAGCAGCGAAAAAGCAGGATTTAAAGTTATCCACAGTGCTTGAATTTCCCTCGGTGGTGATGGCCGGGGATGAAATGCAGATGGTCTCTGCCAAGGCTGTGGAAAACGATTATCCACTGCGTGGACATATTCGTACGGCCGATCAGCCCTTTGCCCCGGACCAGATCGTCAATGACACTCCCAATCCGGGTGAAGCCTGGCTTGAGCCCAGGCTTTTTCCTTTACTGGGCGTGGCTATCGGCGATCAGGTGATGCTGGGGAATACCTGGCTGACCATTACCCGGGCAATCACCCTGGAAACCGATCGGGGAGGCGATTTTTACAGTTTTTCGCCCAGGCTGATGTTCAATATGGCGGACCTGGAAAGTACCGGCATTATCCAGCCGGGCAGCCGGGTCAGTTGGAAAACGCTGATGGCAGGTGAGCTTTCATCACTGGAACAATTCAAGGCATGGTCCAAAAGTCGTCTGGATACCAGTGAACAGTTGCTGATGGCCGACGACAGTCGACGTGATCTGCGCAACTCGGTGGTGCGGTTGAAGCAGTTTCTTGGCCTGGCCAGTATGGCCGCGATGCTGCTGGCTGGCGTTGCGGTGGCCATGGCCAGCCAGCGGTTTGCAGAGCGCCGTTTTGATAGTTGTGCGGTGATGCGTTGCCTGGGAGCCAGTCGCCAGCAGGTGCTGAGACTGTTGCTTGGGGAGCTGGCTTTTGTGGCGGTGCTGGTGGCGCTTCCCGGCGTATTGATTGGCTGGTTGCTTCAGGAAGGGATTGTCCAGTTGCTCAGGGGGGTATTGCCCGCCTGGCTGCCCGCAGCGGGCATCATGCCGATGGTGATTGGTGGGCTCACCGGGGTGATTACCCTGGTCGGCTTTGGGCTTGCGCCACTGTTACGGCTGCAGGACGTTTCGCCACTGAGGGTCTTAAGACGTGACCTGTCGCCTGCGCCTGCCGCTTCCTGGCTGGTATACGGTTTCTCGTTAATGGCGGTGTTTCTGCTGCTCTGGTATCACACCGGCGAGGTGGTGATGGCGCTGATTCTGGCCGTGGCTTCGGGGTCAGTGCTGATGATGATCTCCCTGGGCGTGCAACTGCTGCTTACTCAGCTGGGCAGTCGTCAAAGACTTGCTGCCCTGCCGGTGTTCTGGCGTCCCGGGGCCAGCAGAATTATCCAGGGTAAAGGCAAGACCTCGGCCCAGCTTCTGGCATTTACCCTGACCTTTATGGCCATGGCGGTGGTGCTGCTACTGCGCACCGATCTGCTTGATCGCTGGCAGAATGAGTTGCCGGACGAGACACCCAACTACTTTGCCATGAATATCCAGCCGTCTGAAGTTGACGCATACTCCGAGTTTCTGACCATTAATGATGTGGATACCAGTCAGCTCTATCCGATTATCCGTGGTCGTCTGGTTCGCATTAATGATGTGCCCGTCAGGGAGGCAGTAACCAAAGAGCAGGAGAACCATAACGCCCTGAACCGTGAATTGAACATGACCTGGTCAGAAACGTTGCCGGAAAATAACCGGATTGAACAGGGCGAATGGTGGGAACCCGGCAGCAATGAAGGGCTTTCCATTGAGGCAGAAATTGCTGAAAACCTGGGTATTGATCTGGGTGACCGGCTGACGTTTATGGTGTCAGGCAATGAGTTTACCGAAACGGTGAGCAGTATTCGTTCGGTCCAGTGGGAGTCTTTCCGGCCTAATTTTTACATGATTTTTCCTGAGGCCGTTTTACAGAATCTGTCGGCTACCTGGTTGAACAGCTTCTATCTGGATGCAGAGGATAAACTGCTGCTCAATGGTTTGGTCACTCAGTTTCCCACCATGACCTTGCTGGACCTGGATGCTGTGATTAGCCAGGTTAAGAAGATGCTGGCGCAATCAACCATTGCTGTCGAAGCAATGCTGGCGGCACTGCTATTGGCAGGGTTGCTGGTGATGATGTCCGTGATTGAATCCAGCATTGATGAACGCCTGCACGAAGGCGCATTGATTCGCTCACTGGGAGGAACCCGTCGTCAGCTCTTGATCATGCAGATCGGCGAGTTTGTTCTGTTCGGTGTTCTGGCGGGTTTACTGGCAGCCTGCGGTACCGAGCTTGCCAGCTATTTGCTCAATACCCGGGTTTTCCAGTTGCGTTGGGAACCTGCCTGGTTTATCTGGTGTGCATTACCCCTGTTTGGTGCCGCTGTTCTGGGTATTGCCGGATGGTTGGGGATTCGCCGGGTCATCAGCCAGTCTCCTGCAAATATTTTGCAGGAGGTGTGAGCCAAATTGCATCTGCACAAAAAATGAACAGGCATTGTTTTGCCCAGTAACCGTAAGGGATAAAAGGATTTATCCACAGCTCATTCAGGGAGTTGATCAGGGAAACTGTGGAAATCTGTTCACTATCTGGATTAACCTGAAGAAAACACTACCTCAGGGAAGGAGGTTACTATGGCGTGGGTAATGGATGGCGATGTCAAAGGGCTCAGTGGACCGTTCGCACGGGAAGACAGTATGGAAGGAGTGGCGACGGCGGTCTCTGCCGATTCGCTGCCCATTGAGGATGAATCCTACCTCTGCCTGTTATGCCTGCGGGACAGTACTGAGCGGATCATCATGCTCTACTTTAATTACATCAAGTTGCGCCAGGAAATATCAAGAGACACGCCTGCCGTGCTGATCGGCATGCTGATGGTCATGCAGGAAAAACACAAGGGTCTGCAGGAGAAGCTGCTGCATTACTACCCGGGATACATGGCCGCTGGAAAATGGCACGATCGGGATGAGCAAAATGAATGCCTGGGGTATCTCAGTGAAGATAACCGGCAATCCTTACAGCAGATCTGTCTGACCGAGATGAAGATGATGATATTGATATCACAAATGATGGAACGCTGAGGATTTGTCCCAGAATAACTTGATCATTTTACTCTCTGGGAAAAGGTCGCCACCCGCTGCCCGTAAAAGCGCAAGCGGTTTCAGCTTTTCGGGTAGCGGGTAGCGTCTGTAGAAGTGTTGAAGTTATTTCAGGGCCGTTCCTAACCAGTGTATGGTTTCAATGAGTTTGACGTGTACAATCTCCGTTCACCCTGAGCGGAGTCGAAGGGTGCTTGGCACGATCTATCAGAGTCCTGAGTTTCCACCCTTCGACAGGCTCAGGATGAACGGAGCGTACGGGTATTAACGCTTTTCTGCACTAGACATTGACAGGTTGCGCACAGGTTTATGTGGATAACCTGTGCGCTACCTGTATAAGTCCTGTTGCCAGTTATGAATAAGTTTATTTGTGTATAAGCAGGTGTGGACAAACCGAAAACAACAGTCAGGCAGGAGAACCCAGAAGATCAAAACAAGTGGATTAACGGGGCGGTTAATCGTGGCCCCCTGAACCATTCGCTTTCTCAGAGGATTTATCACCATCCGTTTTGGAGCGCAGGAGTTTTTTAAACTGCTCTGCCAGATCCGTCTGCCCTTTGGTCTGACTTCTTTCGACGACCGGGGCATCAAAATCTTTCAGCAGCGTGATTTGGTTAGGTGTGATGCCAATAAGAAGATCTTTGCCACTCACCCGAACCAGAGTCAGGCGTGACTGATTCGTTAGAGGCGCACTGGATAATAACTCGATATCTTTGCCCATGGCCGGCAGTTTGGGGTTAAGCCGCTTGACCAGCCAGGCCAACGCAGAAATCAGGCTGACCACCATCAGCATGGGCATGACAACCTGAAACAGATCCAGTTCACTGACCGGATTGGCAGGCTCTGCTGTCTCAGCCATCAAGCTGGCGGGCAGAAATAACAGGAAAGCGTAATATTTGCATAATTGTCTCATGCTAATGACTATAAAGCTCTCCCGGCTCAGAGTGCAAGCTTCTGATTTGGTTTATATTCTGCGCAATGGTGAAATCCCCTGCTGCTCATTGGCTCATCTTATTAAATCAGTGATTTTAAATGGATTGTCCAGACGTGGATCAATTGACTCCTGATATTCAGATAGTCTTTAAATATCAATAGATTAATAGTACCAGGGGATTTACTACCCTGGTATTTTTATCTCTTTAATGAACTATTGTCCTCAATATTGATCTAAAAGAAGTAATTAGAAAATCATTCGAACCTAATCAGGCTTAAGATATGATTTCTTAACGAATGCAATGACTGTTGCTTGAAGTAAGCGAAACAATGAATCCTTGTGGAATACAGGAAATCCATAAGCTGATTAAAACCCCATACGGTTAAAAAATCTTTCCAGAGTATTTAAGGAGTAAAAAATGGATAATAAGGTTGGGAATAAAGGTTATGGAACAACAAGTTCTTCTCCTGGTGTTGGCCCCTCTGAATCTGCAAGGCGCAGGCATGAAACGGGTACTCATGAAAGATATAAACATCACGCTAAAAATGATGGCACAGAACAACCTGCTCCCTCGCGGCAATTCGCAGGTCGTCCCTGTTCAACAAGGCTGGCGCGGCCTTACGGAGTTTCAGGCAGCACGGGGCCCGGTTCTGTAATCGGCGATATTTCAGGACCTCGACTTGCACCAAAAACCTCTGCTTATTCAATAAGCCAACTGGCTGCAGTTACCCAGTTATCTCCACCCCACAACCAAAGTTCTGCCACTGACTCCTCTGCAAAGTCTTTGAGTGATATTGCCAGGGTATGTTGTGAAATCTTCCATAAAGAAATTTACCCAAGACTCCAATTTATGAATGATGTAATTGAACAGGATGTTCTTAAGGCTGTGTCGACACTGCAAAACTCAGTCACAGTCATGCAGCATTTAAAGGCGTTGAAACCTGATACGAAATTAGATATCGAACACAAACGGGCCCTCGAAGAGGTGGCCACAGCATACCTGACTATGCCAGTTGCCGGGACGACCAATTCTGAAACGGGTTCAAGAGCAAAGAAGTCTGAGTCAACAGTTGAGGGGAATTGGCAAAAATACTCACCCAGGTACGACCTGCGAGCTCAAACCGCTGCCAATAGACCGGGACAATCAGAGGCAACAAACGCTCCTCAACCACCGAAAGTAAAAATTAAACGCCCGGTACTTACCCGATCCAGGCAATCACCGGGTATGGGAACTCAAAGAGAAATACAGGATGCCCGGTCAGATCGGTTTAAACCACAAGCTCGGCAATGTGTGCCCATTCCACCGACTAAAAATAAGCAAGATCGGCCACTGACACCGGTTGCAGATCCATCTGATGATGCTTTCCTGGGTCTGAGTGGTGAGGATCTGACCAAATCTCTCTTGTTTGACATCAGGATTGGCCGGGCGGCTGCCAATTCGATAAAGCATGCCAGACAGCCTGAAGAACTGTCTCCAAAGGTCAGTTCACAACATAAGAACGTTACGCCCCCGTTTATCCAGACTGATTTACCAGGGGCTCATGCATCGACTCCGCTAACGGCTAATGCTTCAGGCTCCTCCGCTTTCCGTTTGCACCCATCGGCACAGAAAAAGCAGGAAACCCCGCTTATTCCACCGAGCTCTCACTTCCGGCCAATCAGGCCTGAAGCGAATGTTGTTGCCACTTCCGCTTTGGCAAAAGGCCTGAATTTGCCGAAAGCCCCAGATCCCGGTGGAGCAAGGCGAAAGCATCCAATACCGAGAGTGGGCAACTGGTCTACAGCACCGGTAACCACGGCAGGTTCAGATGCTGCCCTGAAAGAAGTTCGACACAGCCCTGTTCAGCGGTTTACTCAGAGCTCACCGGAAGCTGACTCTAAACATTTGGGGCGTGCAACCAGAGATCAAGTCATAGAAGCTGTTGGAGGTCGTCACACCATTGCCCCTGACTCCAGGTGCTCTGAGAAAGATGAAGGCGGTTACGACTTAAGTGAGGCTCTTTGGGAGGCAATGAATGAAGAGGTAGGTCTTCCTTCATCTGGTCACAGCTCAGGATCTAGTCCAGATAGTTCATGGCATTTCGTAGACACTAAACCAGATGGGCATGGTGGTACTGGATATCTTATCCGCGCCGAAACTCAAGCTACCCATTGGCCGGACCATCCGCAAAGACAGGCAGCGGAGCCTTGGGTCGCCCTGGGCATGAATGACCCGACTCCCTCTCTGGTATTTGATTTAAATAATCAAAAGATTGATACGTCAGCGCTGCCTGATCAATCCGAGAATACCAGAATCACTGAGGCGCAAATCCCGAAAATAATGAAACAATTTAAAAAGTCAATTCCTATGGATGCCGCTACCGAGGAAAAGATATGGCGCAATATTGGTACTATAGAACTGACTACCACGGAGGTTAAGGCAGCCATTCATGGTGGTAGAGATTCACTTTGTATTATTCTGGCAAAATGTCTTCAGGGGCCATCATTACCACAACAAGCAGTCTCTCATACCGACGGACGTAACACTCATCCAGGTGAAGCAACGGTAAGACCAGCAGGCATTCAAGCAAGAAACAATAACTGTAGCCTTGCATCCTTCTTTATGTGTCTTTCACATGATGGCGTGCTGGATACCTTGATTAGTGATGCCAATCATAGAATTGAAACACTTCAACATTCAAGGAAATTTAATGATGCCAGATCCCTGGAAAGTCTAGTTAGACTACTGAAGAAATTCAATACTGGTGGCAATACTGATAAATATATTCCAAATAATGAACTTGATAAGATCAGATCACACTTTAGCCTGGGAGCAATCGAATTGAAGAGTGAAGCTATCGATTTTGCTTTCAATAAAGGGGGGCCTGTAAGGCTTGTGGTTGAATCGGAATTTATCGATGGCACACAATTAATAAATGACAATAAAAAAGCGGCAATTTCATTAGCAATATCAGCAGTTCCAAAACATGGTTCATTATACGCTACGGTTATCTCTCTTCCTGATTCATCTACAGGTTGTATGGTTCTCAAAGGCACTCCTCTGGTTACAGGTCAACAGATAACTAAAGCTGATCTTAAGGATTTGAAATTTGTACCCTTTGGAGAACAACTGGAACACAATGAGCTTATTAACAAGATGCTCAGTGAAATCTATGGGTATTTAAATACTGAAGCCGAGCCGTTACAAAGTATATCGCAATTAGAGCGTGTACCCATGTCACTCAAACAAAAAGTCACCTTGATTGAGATGTCTCATGATCGTAAAGAATTAGAAAAAACTACCAGAAAAGCACCAAATTTTATGACTGCCATAAAGGAGGAAGAAGTTCCTGGAAATTTAAAACTCAAAAAAAGGGAAACCAAACCTCACGAGTACAACAGGAATACTATCGGACAGACTATTGAATATTACCATAATGAAAATGACATCCTGAGTTTAAAGCTGACGAAGGAGCACCATCATGCACATAGGGGTGTAATCCGCAAGAATTTTGAGTACTTTGATAAGGACGGGAATCTGTCCGAGAAAATCATTATTGGAATGGATAAACACTGTCTGCTTGATGCTTCTTTCGTCCGTTCCAGAGAGTCAGAAAAAGTTGAAAATGGAGAAAGAATCAAAGTTGAAGAAGTGCTGACTGGATATTCACAAAACACTCCACATTCAGGAAATGTAGTAACAACGAAAATAAAGAGAGCGGATAACTTTCAAGATTTGATCGATATCTTTATTGATGGCTTGAAAGGTAAATACAGTAACGGTGCTTTAAAAGCACTTTTACCGGAGGGAAAAGATGATTGTCCGGAAGTCATATTCATGGTCATACCTAATGAGGGTAAACACAAAAGGTGTAAATTAGACTGGCAAAAGGATGTTAGCCTGCCCACGTTACAAGGTGACCAAAAAGTCACTTATGGAGCCGATGCCATGGTTACGATTGCTGAAAGCCACTTTTTAGCCTGGCTAAGAGATCGTAAAAACGGGCTGCTTCACTATACGGACTCCATGGGCGATAGTGAAGACAATGTTACGATTCCTGTGGTGGTTACGATGCCGGATCAGAATACAGAAGCCGCGCTACAAATTGCTGATCAAAAGGTCAATGACATTCATAGACACTTCAGAGAAGCCGAAAGAAAGCTAAAAGCGCTTGATAGCCAGATAGCTTTGGTGATGTTAAAGCGAAAAGATTAAAGAACGCTGAGCCATTTAATAAATGGCTCTTTTTTTTGCCCCCTTTTCAGATTTTTGCGGCGTCTGCCCACTGCTCAATGTCAGGCTCAAGGTAAGCATGCTCCAGCGCTTCGATAGCCCAGTCCTGTCTTTCCGATAATTTTCTTAGCAGTCGGAGAGAAACCACCTGAACGGCGGGTATCTGGCTCCAGATACTTTTAGTCAGGCATCGCCAGTGGTTGGGTTCCAGACGTTTTGGCTGCTCCAGTTGCGTTTTGCAGGTTTCACAGAGCATCAGACAGTGGTCGTAATCTGGCTCACCGGGTACAGGCTCTACCTCATAGATCGACAGTGGAACGCCGGACGCTTCACACAGTTCACATTTCGATTTTGCCCGCCGTGCCAGGTCCTTTCCCAGCATACTCAGGGCACTCTGTCGCTCCTGATGCTTTAGTAGCCCTTTGGCCATGGTTTATCCTCCAAAAATTTCTTTATCGTTACATCGTGACCGCTTGCAGTCTCTGGATAATCAGACAATGATAAGTTGATTGATATCTGGCTGGCTGCGAGCTTATGACTCTGAATGTGAACAGGGTAAAAACTGCGAACAGGGATGACTGGTTAATTCCTGTGGATTATCTGGTAATTCATTATACAGCGGTAGACCTGAAAGATACGCTGGACATTTTTATGAACCCTGAGTCCTGTGCGTCTTCACATCTGGTGATCGATACGGATGGTGAGATTTATGAGCTGGTAGACTGCCTGAATGGTCAGGCACATCGTGGTTGGCATGCGGGGGTTAGTGAGTGGGAAGGCGTTCAGGGATTAAATGACTGCTCTATTGGCATCGAGCTGGTGAATTATAACGGTAATGTATTCCCGTTTACCGAAGCACAGTACCAGTCGTTGCAGCAGGTGATGGCCAGGTTCAAAGAACACTACCCTGATTTGCGCGACCCTGAGAGGGTGCTTGGTCATGAGCATATTGCCGGCTTTCGTGGCAAAGCTGACCCCGGCATACTGTTTGACTGGCCCCGTTTTTACCGGGAGAACTACCCGGGGCCAGAGGCCCCCTGCCGTCCTGCGCTATGCCCGAAAGCACTGCAAGAGAGTTTGCTGCAACTGCAAAAGAGTGAGCCTGAATCGCAAACAGAAAAAAATCAGTTCTGGCGTTCGGTCAGTTTGCTGACAGAAACGACCATTCGTCTTATTGCAGAGGCTAAGACAGGCTCTTGATGCATCAGTCAAGACTATGTTGATCCTAGGAGGCTGACCGAGAATAGACTGCCCTACTGCGGTGGCAGCAAATTGGTCTAAAAAGTCGGAAATTTTTAGCAAATAGAACCACTAT
>NZ_JBLYNV010000075.1:0-22065 GCF_049310165.1 Endozoicomonas sp. ALE010
TAGCCGTAGCTATGTGACCGGAGTTGTAACGAAGCAGAGTGCCTGAACAAGGAGTCAGAAATATATGATTTCATATGGTTAGCTACTTAACATCTACTTCTAATTAGCGAGGAAGGTCTTTCAATGCTGAACCCACCAGGAAGTTATCGCCTGCCACAATCACCAGATTTCAACTCTTATGCAACTGCAATAAGTGAAGAGGATCAGGGGAAATTTAATGATTTTGTAACAAAAATTATCAAAACGGCTGATGATGGTATTGAAAATGCCGCTTTAGAATTAGGCTGCACACCCAAACAAGTTGTCCAACCATTGAGTGATTATTTGATAAAGCATTATTCATTGTCAGCACCGCAAGATTCGAGGATCAGTACCGCTTCAAAAAATCCTGACAACCCCGATAATTGGAGATGGGATCTCTGGGAAAAAAAACTTTATACGCCTAAGGGTTATTTTGTATCAGATGAGATAGAAAGGAAAATTTCTTTTGCATTTGATGGTGAGCTATTCGGGAAAAAGCTTCAATCATGCAAAGATGCGTTGCCTCTCATGCATGTAGCTACACCAAGTTCAGCTTATGAATGTAAAAATGGTTATGCAATCGTAACCAAATTCTGTCAAAATTTAAAACCGATTACCCCATTGATTCGCTATTGTATTAGTAAAGAAATGTTCTCATATGAATTCATTAATAATTTGTACAAAATGTCCGAAAAAATAAACATGGAAACATGAAGTACACAAATTTTCATGACGATGGTTTCTCACCCTCTGTCATGGAAGCTTTAGCCACAGAGTCACGGAGACACAGAGGAAAAGCTTTTTTCTCTCCTCCGTGTCTCTGCGCCTCCGTGGCAATTTTCTTTCACGGCAAAGAACACGAAGGAAAAGAAAATCTCTTCTTTGTGTTCTTCGTGGCTTCGTCTTCAACCTCCCGAAGCTGGGAGTAAGCGCTTAATGTTTTCCCTAAGAGTGCTGCCGAGCTCAGATATACAACTTACAGGTAGCACAACCATTAACACCTGTACGACAGTATCCGTAATGGATTGTTCTTGTAATGGTGTTCAATACGCTCTTCAATTTCTGATGTGGCTGCTTTCCCTCCCAACAGCTGCCATTGTTTTGCCTGGGTCAGATCCTCGTCAGATACTGCCGCCATTAAATTTTGGTTAAGTTTGTCCTCAGGATAAAACCGCGCCAATACCTTATCGTATTCCCCAACCTGGAAAAGATTATTTTCTGCAGCGTACCTTAACTTATCATCCAGAAACTTGTCGTCTATTCGGCCACCGAATTCAATCCAGGCTTTGATATTCTCAGCAGGAGTCTCCACAGCCATCGAACGTCTCAGACAGTGATCTTTTTCCTCTTGAGTAAACGTGCTGATGCCTAGCTTTAACAGCGTCTGTGCGACAGTAAAATCCGCTGACTTAGCAGCTTCACTGCGGACTTCCGGAATTATTTTCTCAACTTTCGGCCCACCTGCCTTCAACGCCCATTTTGCTGCTTCCGTATGGCCCATAAATACAACCTCCCTGAAAAAATTCTCAATAGGATCATCTTCATAGATTTCCCGACTAAGTGAACGAATATAAAAAAGGAATTCAATATAAGATAAATTTATGCCTGGTTCTTTATGAAATGGTCTAAACAGACGTAATAGACTTTTTAATTTATCATCAACTAACTTACCATGATGACCAGATAATAAGCTCGGTTGTATTTGTCGATGACATGAAACAGGAAGCCCCAGGCTCTTGGCGTCGATTGAAATCATTGACACATCAAGTAATGCCCTTCTGATTACTCTTGCTGATAATTCTTGCAGTGATTCAGTTCCGGTTATTTCAGACTCACCTGAATTTATTATATAAGTTTTAAGAGTATCTACATCTTCAGCTTCCAGAACTCTTTGATATTTAAAAAAGGCAGGCGCTTCTCGCGCCTCACGGGCTTGTTCTTGCACAAGCCCGGGATCCTGTCTATGCCGATATGTCGATAGTTCAGCAAGAGAGAGATTAGCAACATTGTCAGGTAACATTTTCTGGTTCTCAAGCAGAAATATATTTCTGCATCAGACCAATTTTTCTGCATTAAGTTTCCCAAACCCATATCACAACAGCGAACTGAAGAAACGGTCAACCACTTTGGTAGCTGCACCGTAATACTGTTCATCAAAAAAAGAGCCGTGATTGCCCGGCTCAAGGTTCAATTCAACCGTCTTTGCTCCTGCAGCAGCCGCCTCCTGAAAGAACCCGGCAGCGGGATAGACGTTTCCCGACGTACCAATGGAAACAAAGAGATCACAGACGGACAGTGCCTGATAAATCTCATCCATCCGTAAAGGCATCTCACCAAACCAGACAATATGTGGGCGAAGATTACCGGCAACACCGCAGCATTCACAGGGAGTGTCGACGGTAACATCCTGATCCCAATAAAAAACCTGCCCTGTCTCCTGGCAGTGAACTTTCAATAATTCACCATGCATGTGAATCAGCCGGTTGCTCCCTGCCCGCTCATGGAGATCATCAACATTTTGCGTCACCAGAAGAAAACTTCCGGAGAAATGACGTTCAAACGCGGCAAGTACCTGGTGAGCACGGTTTGGTTTGACTGAGTTCAGCTGCCGCCTTCGGTCGTTGTAAAAGCGTTGTACCAGTGCGGGGTTTCGGGCGTAGCCTTCAGGGGTTGCCACATCGTCAACAGGATGATTCTCCCAGAGCCCGTCACTGGCCCGGAATGTTCTGATTCCAGACTCGGCGGAGATACCCGCACCGGTCAGAACAACAATGGATGAATAGCGCAAACCAACCTCCTGTCATCAACGACGGTATTTAGTCGTATAATGTATGGTTTTGCGGGTACCGGCAGCCACCTCAACACGAAGCTGATCCGGCTTTTCCAGCGTGGCTCCCCTGACACTGTCGAACTTTATCAGGTTGCTGTCACGCTCTCTTAACAACAGCGTAATACTGTCTTGCTGGTCATTAGAGACCGTTGCCTGCCATTTTACCACCAGCTCTTTATCACTCTTCTGTTCAAGATCAAGACGGTTACGCTCAACACGAACGGCCAACGCTTCTCCCATGGTCAACCAGGCACTGTCTCCTGCCGTGGTTTTGGGTAACCATGAGTGACCACTGATGATATAGCCACCCTCCGGATCCTGTTCATACAGACGAACCTGTGCAGGTGGGAGATCCAGGGGGGCCGCAAATTTCCAGGTCAGCCTGGGTCGTTCAACCGTGGCCGTTCTGCCACCGGTGGAGCGGCCATATACGTCAAGGGTATACAGCTTTTCAAGATGCAGTGGTTCTGAGAAAAGATCCATCAGCTGTCTGCTATTGGCGGGAAGAACGGTGTCCTTTGGTAAGGTGGTCAGCAAAACTTCACCGACACGTTCCCCGTAGTCAACGGTATCTGCCATCGCCGAGGCTTTAAGCATCCGGTTCTTTTGGTAAAACTCGGCAACGCCCCCCTCACCACCAGCCACAAGGCGAATGGTTGCCTGATCGAAGTTGATATTGGCACTGTTAGTTAGCAGCGTTTTTAATTCCAGACGTCCCTGGTTGTGGGATAAAAGCGTTAACCGATAATGACTGTCATAGCTTAATTGAGGCGTAATATACGAGAGCTTCAGGGAACCACTCACCGGCTGCTGGCCAAAATCCGCCTTTACATACTGGAGATTTTCTCCCTGAATCTCCGAAGCGGTCAGTGACAGTATCCTCAACCCCTGGGGATCATGATAATCAATCAAATACTGACGGCCATTGTTGCCTTCCACCAGCCCGATTCCCTGCTGGTAGCTGACCAGTTTTCCCTGAATGGCAACGTTGAGGCCGCCACCAAACAGTTCAACGTTTTTGCCAAGCAGATTCCGGTAGTAATTATCGCGACCCAGGCCGCCCTGATGCCAGAAAACGTCATCAGGCCGGTAAACAGTATCACCATCGACGTATTCAAGATTAAGACTGCCATCAAGCCGGTTGATCGGCAGACCGACAATCTTCAGACTGCCCAGCCCATCGGGTCGGGTATCGAACCTCTGGCTGACCAGGGCTTTATCACTGTAGAGCGTCACTACCGTTGACTGTGGTTGCTCAACGTTAAATCTGCCCGGTAAAGATTCACCTGAGGCCCGGGTGATCACGAACCCGGACATCAGCAAAATCAGTAATAAGTGCTTAAACATAATGGCTCACCTGTACGCCACTGAATTGATAGGTTTGCAAGCACTTTAAAACGAATAGATTGCGTTGTCTCGCAACTTCACAGAAATGAGCGAATCACTGAGGGCAGCCCCCAGGATGTTATCGATTAAACTGCCAGAACGGGTTTTCCATCTCCAGATCTAGCGCCTTTCCATAGCCCGGAACATTTACCTGTTTTTCCGTAAACGTCAGGTCAGAACCGTCCAGCACACCCTCACCAAACTGATAAATGGGGTTTGCTTCACCGCTCTGGCAGCGCTGTTCATAGTCATCCTGCTGCTGGGTGACTGTCTCATTTTTCTGTTGCCACTGCGTCATGGCCTTATCGCCATGGCGGGCTTTCAGCATTTTTCGGGTTATTTCCGGGCTGAGCAGCAGGGCTGTGGCATTGTTGCCACCAAAACCCTTGGCATTAATCAGGGCAAGATCCATCTGATCAGCCCCGGTTTCCAGGTGATTCAGCAGAATATTGAGTTTTTCCGAATAAACGTCTTCAGCCAGGCCATTGATCGTTCTGATACCGGGAATAAATCCATGCTTCCAGACGCCGAGTGTCGCCATAATCTGATCACCACCCGCTGCGCCGATGGAATGACCAAGGTAACTTTTAACCGCAGCCACCGGCCAGCTTTCCATACCAAACACTTTTGCGGTTTCACTGAGAATCTGTGACTCGGTCACCCGGTTCTGTGGCGTTCCTGTGCCATGGGCCTGAACAAAACTCCGGTAACGAAGGGCGTCTTCGCCAGCAATGGCCCTGCCCAGGGCGGCAGCCCGGGCCACGGTCAAATGATTACCGGCTCCCGGGGCAGAAATAGACTTCTTGAAACCATCCGCATTAATAAAGACATCCGCCACCGATCCCAGGATCTGTGCGCCACACTCAAGGGCCAGTTCGTCATCCATCAACACCAGAAACTGGCTGGATTCGGCAATGGTGAAACCGGCATTGTCGGCAAATGGGCGACAGGCTCTGCGCCAGTCCGGATGGTCAGAATCCGACAAACCATCCAGTTTCCGCAGTGCCGCATCCGTGGTCAAAGCCCCCATGGTGGAATAACCTTCCATGACTTCCGGGGTAATTGGCGCTTCACTGTTGCCCACAATCACCAGACGACGACGGCCACTGCGAATGTCAGCAGCGGCCTGTTCCAGGTTGTAAAGCATGGTGGCACAGGCTCCCATACTGGTACCCGTGCCACCCAGAGAGCCAAGGATATAGGCATTGATAAAATCCGCCGACATCTCGGCAAAACCCAGTGGACACTGCTTGGAAGTCACCCGCTTTCCCAGCAAGCGGGACTGAAGCAAACCGCCATTGCCGTTAAAATCCAGTTGGCTCATGGCACTGCCGGAATAGACCGCAACCTGTTCAGGGCTTAGCTTCTGCTTGACCGCATGCCAGTCCATACCGGAAGAATAAATCGCATCGGATGCACCGAACACCGTCATTGTCAGTGACCTGGGGTGGTTCCGGGACTGGTACAGCTTTTCCGGGGCAAACCCGCTGGGCAGCTGACCCGCGGCATTGACCAGTGATTCACGGATGGAAGGAATCATTAACGGCTGGCCGACTTCGATTCTCACCCTGATCTGGCCATCTTCCAGTTTTTCTAACTGCCAGCCATCGGGCAGTGGATTGGGTAAACGACGGCCCCTCAGAATAATTTCCGATCCGGACTCCGCCTGAATGGCCTGATGAAAAGGAATGGCTTGCGGATTAAACAGGTTGTTTTCCAGCCGGCGAATCAATGTTCCCGACAGAATATCTTCCCGACTGCTGTCTTGTGGCAGATTTCTCAGCGTGCGCAGCGCAGCAAGGGTTTCGTGCTGCGACCGGTCACTCAGGCATTCCAGCACCAAACGACGGTAGCCATGAAAACCAGAGGTTCTTCCAGCTGGGCTGACCCCACCTTGAGCAACAATAACGGGTAATCTGGACAAACCACACTCCTGTATAACAACTGAATGATGTGCCACTCTGAGTAGCGATCAGGTTGTTATGAATGCAAATTAAGAATTAAATGAAGTTGGCACTAGTTTAATGATTTCGTGATAAACTTAACCGGATGAAAAAGACACGAATACGGACAAAAAAGACACATCACTGAGCAGTTTTACGCCAATGTTCCAACAATCCCCCCCAATCCAGTTAAACCGGGTACTGATCCCTATGGTGGAGCATATGATCAGTACCAGTGTGACATTACCCCTTGAGATGCTCGAAGCGGCAATGACCTACACCCGACTGTCAGCCAATAAAAAAAGTATTGAAGTTCATTTCTGTGCCAGTACGCCAGCCCCCATCACCACCACTGGCGGCCTGAGACTGACACCGGACAGAACCTTTAAACAGAGCGGCTATGGTGATCTGATCCTGGTTCCTGCGCTCTGGCGCAACCCGATTCCGGTGGTCAGGAAACATCCGGAAATCATTGCATGGTTAAAACGCCAACACGATGCCGGTGCCGTATTTGCCGCAGCTGGTACCGGGGTGGCGTTTATGGCAGAAACCGGGCTTCTGGATCAAAAACCAGCCACAACCCACTGGTTTTACATGGAAAAACTGCAACGTTTTTTCCCGGATATTGAGTTCAAACCCAATCACCTGATCACCCGGGCAGGTCGTATTTATTGTGCTGGCAGTGTCAATTCGGTCGCTGACCTGATGGTGCACATGATTGGCGTAGCGCTTGGCGAGTCCATCGCCCAAAAGGTTGAACAGCAGTTCTCCCATGAAATCAGAAAGCCCTTCAAAGACACCCATTTTGCTGAAGATCATGCCACAACCCACCAGGATGAAGTGATCGTCTCCCTGCAGGACTTTATCCACCATCACTTCGCCAGTGAAATCTCTCTGGCTGCCCTTGGCAGACTGTCGGGCTTGAATGCCCGGACACTGAATCGTCGTTTTCAACAGGCCACCGGCTCCCCGCCAATGGAGTATGTCCGCAAAATCAGGCTTGATCAGGCCAGCGATCTATTAAAGAATACCAACCTGGGCATTGCCGAAATTGCCCTGCAGGTGGGATATGCCGACGCTGATTATTTTTCCAGATTGTTCAAACGTCGCTACCAGCTCACGCCTTCTGAATTTCGCAGAAGTGTCCGGGGCAAACTCTTCTACCTGAATGACACCACAATGGAATGATTACAATAAACGCCGGAAAATTCCGGGGTTTTGGAGACTCCCTCACATGTTCCCGAGAAAACGCGCCCTGGGTGCCGGATTGTTGTCCCTCTGCCTGTCCTCGTTCAGCCTGGCGGCTTCGCCCCTGGGACTATGGAAAACCATTGATGACAGCACGGGTAAAGCAAAAAGTTATGTCACAATCTTCGAGGAAAATGGCAAACTGTCTGGCAAAGTGACACAGATTCTTGACCCTGCCAAACAGGACAGCATTTGTGACCAGTGCCAGGGCGAGCTCAAGGATCAGAAAGTTCAGGGCATGACCATACTCTGGGGCATGAAAAAGCAAGGCAGCAAATATGACGATGGAAAAATCGTCGATCCTGAATCCGGGAAAGTCTACAGCGCTAACATGAAAGTGCTGGAAGATGGCAGTAAACTGGAAGTCCGTGGTTATATCGGGTTCGCGCTGATTGGCCGTTCGCAAACCTGGGAACGTGTTGAAGATTAGCGCATAATCCCTTGAACTCATTAATAATGACCACCGCGTTTCTGGTGGCAGCCGGTCTGATCACCGGCTCTATTCTCTTCTGGACCCTGAGCCTGGGCATTGGCCCTACTCCCACCTCGCGAAAAGTCAGGGCGGCGATCAGAGATATCCTTCCAGATGACGTGTCCGGTCATGTTATGGAACTTGGTTGTGGCTGGGGACACCTGATTCCCACTTTAAGAGAAAAATACCCTGACAAAAAAATTGAGGTCTGGGAACGTTCTCCGGTTCCGGCCCTTTTTACTGAGGCAAGGTACGGGATCGATGTTATAAGAGCGGATTTCTTCCAGGCAGCCCCTGGTAACGCGGGCCTTGTTGTTTGCTATTTGTATCCCGGAGCGATGGAACGTGTTGAAAGAGAATTGATTCCTCAACTGCCACCTGGTTGCTGGTTACTTACCCACACCTTCAGTTTATCAGGCAGAGTGCCGATAAAGACGCTTAAGGCCAACGATCTTTACCAGACACCTGTTTTTCTTTATCAAGTTCAGCCAGCTTCATCTTAAAAGCCGGGGACTTAATCAATTAACTTTGTCCTGTGTTCAGATAGGCAGAAATAATATCAGTTACAAGGGTACATACTCTTGAAAAGACACTTTCTGATGGTTCAGGAACGGGGCTGGCATTGTATAATCCAGCAAACACTTCAGGGTTTTTACCCTGCAGCCTCAGAAGCGTATCTTTTCCTGCCACCAGAACAAAACCTTCATCAGCAGTATCTGATTTCACAGATCCTTCAAAAAGAATAGAATCAAGCTCACCCTCATCTATATTTTGTAAATCAAGGGATTCTCTAAGCTGCTCAGCAACTGTCATTCCAAATGCACGCCCTTTCATTACAACTGGTGGAACAAATTGATTCCCCCGAGGAGCTCCGTGTATAGCGTCAATATTCATAGTCTATCTCCTACTCCATAAGAAACTTTTCAGAAAACTGAAAATCTGTGGATTTTATTTTTATTGGACTATCGTTTGTTTCGAAAGTTCCATCATTTTACGGGGTGATAATAATTAAACATCTGTTTGACTATTAAAATGGCGAAGAAGCAGACCAGCGTTATGTAAAAAACGCCAACTATATCATGATGATGTAATGGTAAAGGAGCTCAGGGGTACAGAGATTGTTTACGCAGGAACAGCAAATATGCTGTGAAAGTCCGTCAGCCGATAAGACTCAATGGAATATGTTGAGACTTTCCCTGCCAGCGATAGATCTCCAACTCGGCAGGGTCACAGGAAACACACCCCTTTTTGCAGGCCACAAAGCAACCCGGCTGTTCACAGCTCAACTGACCTTTCCTTAGCCAGTGTGAGAGCATCCCTCTCATGGCCTCAGGTGTGGTATTGAATTTCACACTGAGGTCAGCCAGAGAGCACACTTTCTGCTGTTTCAAATAATCGCGGATTTTGATCAGCATGGTCAGCGCCTGTCAGGTTCCGGTTAATGGCCAAAAGCACTGAGGGTGCTTTTGGCCACGCTTTGCGTTTACGATGTCATTGCGGGCTGACATCCATCCGCCCTTGCAGTACTGAGGCTCCCATGCGTTTCATCAAGGTAACCACAATAAACATCATCAGCATGATCGATACCACCCAAAGCAGCGTTTCGCCAGGCTGCACAGATACCAGCGACAACTGGTAATAAATAGTGGCAACGGCATAGCCAAGGAAGAAAGTCCATCCGGAAATGAACAGCGTCCAGCCCAGGGTGGTTTCCCGGTAAATAGCACCCAATGCTGCTACGCAGGGAGTATAAAGAAGGATCATCAATAAGTAGGCAATGACTGCAGCATGACTGGGGAACAGGCCAGCCATAACAGAGAATGTGCTGACTTTGACTGCCTGCTCTTCAGCAACCGCCTCCAGATCGGTCAGATCGCCAACTTCGACACCCAGAGGATCTGCCAGTGTGCCACTTAAACCACTCAGATTGGCTGGAATAGTGGCAACGGCTTCCTGCAAGCCTGCCAACAGGTCAAACGTCGTTTCACTCTCGGTGTCAGCGTTTTCAGACGCGGCAATAGCACCGTACATTGAGTCAAGCGTACCCACAACGGCTTCTTTCGCCAGAATACCTGTAAACAGTCCCACAGCCGCTGGCCAGTTTTCTTCCGTCATGCCCATGGGGGAAAATATCGGGGTAATGGTTTGGCCAATCTTGCTGAGCATGGAGCTCTGAGTGTTCTGGTGACCGAAAGAGCCATCGGTACCAATAGCATTCAGGGTGTTCAGCACGACCACCACCATCACAATCGCTTTGCCTGCACGCAGGATAAAAGCCTTGAGACGATCCCAGGTGCGTAACATGACCTGAGTCACCGATGGCAAATGGTAATTGGGCAACTCCATAATAAACGGCGAACTGTCGCCACTAAGGATGCTCTGCTTGAGAATCAACCCGGTAAATATTGCCGCCAGGATACCCACCAGATACAAAATAAACACCACATTCTGGCCGGACTCCGGGAAAAAGGCAGCGGCAAACAGCGCGTACACCGGCAATCGGGCACCGCAGGACATAAAGGGAGCCATGGAGATGGTCAATAGCCGGTCCTTTTCATTGTCCAGTGTCCGTGCTGCCATAATCGCAGGCACGTTGCAGCCAAAGCCCACCAGCATGGGAACAAAGGCTTTGCCCGGAAGCCCCAGAAAGCGCATGAGTCGGTCAATGACAAAAGCAGCCCTGGCCATGTATCCCGAGTCTTCCAGTATGGAAAGAAACAGAAACAGGAAAGCAATCACCGGGATAAATGTCGACACTGTCTGGATACCACCACCCACACCGTCCGCCAGTAACGTCACTGCCCAGGCGGGAGCACCAACCGAGTTCAGCCAGTGGCCCAGTCCGTCCACCAGCAGAGTCCCGGTAAAGATATCGAAAAAGTCGATAAAGGCACTGCCGAAGTTAATGGTGAACATGAACATCAGATACATGACACCCAGGAAAATGGGGAACCCAAGCACCCGGTTCAATACCACACGATCAATGGATTCACTCAGCCGGTGACTGACCACGCCCCGCTCACGAATCACTGACTCCATAAGCTGACCAACCACATCATAACGTCGACTGGCCAGAATAATATCCAGCTCTTCCTCAAGGGCAGCCTCAATGATATGACGCTGCCGGGTAGCCTCATTGACCACCTGCCAGGTCAGTTCCGGCAGAGGCACAGTGTCACCTTCCAGTAACTTCAGGGCATACCAGCGTCGGGACAGCGGACTATCAAGATTCACAGACGCTTCAAGAGTCGCTTCAATAACGACAATGGCCTGTTCCAGCTGTTCACCAAGGTTCAATGGTGGGGCTACGGAAATACCATTATTCAGAAAATCATTAATATTTTGTAAAAAGGCTTTGATATTGCCTGACTTGCTGGCAACCAGGGGCAGCACCGGACAGCCGAGTTCCTCAGCCAGCTTGTCAATATCAATGTCCATGCCCTTTTCCCTGGCAACGTCCATCATATTGAGCACAACGATGACCGGAGCACCCATATCCAGCAATTGAGTGGTCAGGTACAAATTTCTTTCAATATTTGAAGCATCAAGAATATTGATAATTAAATCCGCTTCTCGCTTCAGGATATAATCCCGCGCCACCTTTTCATCAAGAGAAACGTCACTGTCAACCACATCAAGACAGTAGGTTCCGGGCAGATCAACCACTTCTATGGCGTTATCAGCAAAGGTATAAAAACCACTGCGTTTTTCCACAGTAACGCCTGGCCAGTTGCCAACCCGCTGCCGGGCACCGGTCAGCGCGTTAAACAGCGTTGTTTTACCACAGTTAGGATTTCCGACAATTGCAACAACGTGTTTTTTCATGCTCTGGAAACCTCTACAACAGCGGCTTCATCCTTTCGAATCGATAATTGGAAGCCTCTGACTTCCAACTGAATTGGGTCCCCCAATGGCGCAACACGACAAACCGTGAACCGGGTTCCGGGCGTCAGGCCCATTGCCAGCAATTTCCGCCGGTAAGCACTGCCAGCATCCGCAAAAGCGGTTACCCGGCCACATTCACCGGTTTTCAGTTCACCCAATGTCACCTTCATGTACATCTTCTCCACAGGCATCATAAAGTCAGTTTTGTACGCGATTTTTCTGCACAGCAGGTAATAACTCGCAAAAATGACCCAGATATTTGCACCTAAATCATCTGCCAGGGCCAGAACCTGTTTTTTTGTCGGGGTTTTAGTGTGGAATGGTTGCTGCCTGACAAAATGTCAATTGATCTGAATATATACGCAAATGAGAATGGTTACAATTTAGAGGGCGACCAATCTCACTCATTGTTGACCAATATCAATGTACGCAGGTTGTTGGTAAATCGGGATAAGATAGGAAAAAGGCAGGATCTACAGAGTGACTGATTAGCCGAACCACTAATCAGTCACTCTGTGAAGTGTTCATCACTACTGACAAACGAGTGTTTTATGGAACCGACGGGTACATCGCACCAGACATAAACTGAAGTATCCGGTTGACCTGACAGCTGTAACCGAACTCATTGTCATACCAGACATAAAGCACACAGCGTTTGCCGTCAACAATAGTGGCTTGCCCATCCACAACGCCAGCTCGACGGCTACCCACAAAATCACTGGAAACTGCTTCAACAGAGGTGACGTAATCCACCTGTTTCTGAAGGCTGGAATACAGTGAGGTCTCCCTGATAAAGCGATTAAGCTCTTCAACGGTGGTGGCCTTGTCCAGGGACAGGTTAAGGATGGCCAGGGAAACATTCGGGGTCGGCACCCGAATAGCATTCCCCGTCAACTTACCTTCAAGTTCAGGCAACGCCTTGGCAACGGCTTTCGCTGCCCCGGTTTCGGTAATGACCATATTCAGTGCAGCGCTGCGTCCACGACGCTCACCCTTGTGGTAATTATCAATCAGATTCTGGTCATTGGTGTAAGAGTGAACCGTCTCTACATGACCGTGTTCAACACCAAACTCATCATTAATGGCCTTCAGCACCGGTGTGATCGCGTTAGTGGTACAGGAGGCGGCGGAAAGAATCTGATCTTCCGGCTCAATATCGTTATGATTTACCCCATAAACAATATTCTTGATATCCCCTTTTCCCGGTGCTGTCAGCAGGACCCTGGATACTCCCTTTGATTGCAAATGCAGGCTCAATCCCTCTTTATCACGCCATTTACCGGTGTTGTCGACAATCACGGCATTGTTAATGCCATACCGGGTGTAATCGATGGAATCCGGGCTGCTGGAATAAATGACCTGAATGGCCACACCGTTGGCATAGATAACCTTATTCTCTTCATCAACAGATATAGTGCCCTGGAAAGAGCCATGAACCGAGTCGCGACGCAACAGGCTTGCCCGCTTCTGAAGATCATTGCCTGCACCGCCGGGCCTGACAACCACGGCCCTCAGGTTAATACCAGAGCCACTGCCCGCGCGCTCAATGAGGATTCTGGCCATCAAACGGCCAATCCGGCCAAAGCCATACAATACGACATCCTGACCCGGGCCCAGGGTCTGTTTATGGCCATTAGTCACTGACGCTACTTGACCGGTAACGTACTCTTCCAGTGACAGGCCTGCTGCTTCCGCCCGGTAGCCAACGGCCAGCTTGCCAATATCAATACGGGATGGCCCCAGATCAAGGCCTGCCAGAATTTCCAGCACAGGGTAAGTCTCACGGACAGAGAGACCATTGTCCTCAATCTGTCGAACAAACTTGTGCGCTTTCAGCAAGCTGATTACGGAGCGGTTAATGACGGGATGCCCAAACACAGACGTGACAACATGGTGATTTCTATACAGCTTGCCGATCAGTGGGATCATTGACTCAGCCAGTGCTTCACGCTCTTTCCAGTCCTGAAAACGGTCTGCTACCACGATAAATTCCCGTTTATTATTTCTGTTTTAAATACAATCCCTTATTTGGGACTTATGTTCCGTGGTTATTATCCTTGTTGATGGTGTTCGAGGCAACAAAGATTATCAAACATTAACACCACCAATCTTTCTGCCTTTGATTTTCCTCCTTATTCCACCATTTCCCGCTGGCAATACTGGGAGAACAGGATCACAACCGCTACAATCCACCACTTAAGTAGTTGGCCAAATGGAATCGTATATTTCTGGCTAAGTGGGCAGTTGCTATGCAAGGCGCAACGTAGGGAGCATAGCCGTAGCTATGTGACCGGAGTTGCAACGCCGCAGAGTGACTGACAACTTAGTCAGAAATATATGATTTCATTTGGTTAACTACTTATATCTGTATTTGGGGTAAATCAGGAGAGCCTTCAGGATTTTCATGTTTCAACACACTATTCCTCTGCCAACCCACCCCGGCGACAAGCTTCAGTGGGGAAATCTCGCGAAAGCCGGGCCTGCCTTGACCATTTCCTGTGCTGCGGTATCGGACAACCAGCCGCTGATGATTATTACGCCGGACAGTTCATCAGCAAACCGGCTGGAAGAAGAGCTGGCCTTCTTCCTTGCTGAAGAAGCCAACATCAATGTTCAGCAAATGCCGGACTGGGAAATACTGCCCTATGATACCTTCTCACCCCATCAGGATATTATTTCCCAGCGACTGTCAACGCTCTACCACCTTCCCCTGACCGACAACCGTGGCCGAAAAAAAATTCTGGTTGTGCCCGTGACGACGCTGTTGCACCGCCTGTGTCCGAAGAACTATCTGCTGGGCAGCTGCCTGTCGTTGCAACCGGGCACCCGGTTTATCATTGATGAACGCCGGGGCCAGTTTGAACAGGCCGGATATCGCTGTGTAGACTCAGTGATGGAACATGGCGAGTTCGCTATCCGTGGCTCTATTGTTGATATTTTTCCCATGGGGGCTGACACGCCCTATCGGGTTGACCTGTTTGATGACGAGATAGAGTCACTGAGAACGTTTGATCCTGAAACGCAACGCTCCATTGCAACGGTTGAGGAGATACAACTGCTACCGGGGCATGAGTTCCCCCTGGATAAGCAAGGGATAGCGTTATTTCGCAGTAATTTTCAGGAAACCTTTGACGTTAACTATCGTGAATGCCCGATTTACCAGGATATCAACAAAGGTATTGCCAGCCCGGGCATTGAATACTACCTGCCTCTCTTCTTTGAGGAGACGTCAACGCTTTTCGACTACATGCCACAAAACACCCGAATACTGATTTACGACACCGTGGGTTCAGCACTGGATCATTTTTATTCGGATGTTCATGCACGTTACGACAACCGCCGTGTTGATCCGCAAAGGCCAATACTTCCCCCATCCCGGGTTCTGATGCCCTCGGAGGAGTTTTACAGCAGACTGAACGACTTCCCCAGAGTCACACTGTTTGAGCAGCCTGTTGCACCCAAGGCCGGTCGATTTAATTTAAACCGTGAAGAATTGCCGGAACTGACCATTAATGCCCGGCTTGAGCAGCCACTGGCCCACCTCAAAACCTTTATAAATGGCATTCATCATGTCCTGCTGGTCGCCGAAAGTGCCGGGCGGCGGGAAGTACTGCTGGAGCTGCTGAGCCAGAATAATATAACGCCTGACCTGTGTGATGGCTGGTCCGCATTTCTTAAAGAAAAGCCCGCCCTGGCGGTCAGCACCGGGCTATTGGACAACGGACTGTATCTACCGGAAGAGCAAATCGCTGTTATCCCGGAAGCGCTTTTGCTCGGCCAGAGAGTACAACAGACCAGACGGCGGAAGACAGAAGACGAACACAGTGCCGACCAGGTTATTCGCAACCTGACCGAGTTAAGAATCGGAGCTCCTGTGGTTCATATTGACCATGGGGTTGGCAGATACAGAGGGCTGGAAACACTGGCAGTAGATGGCCAGACCACGGAGTTTCTGACCCTGGAATATGCCAACGAAGCCAAACTTTATGTACCGGTCGCTTCTCTCCACCTGATTTCCCGATACACCGGTGCCGATGATGAACTTGCCCCGCTGCACCGGCTGGGCAGTGAGCAATGGAGCAAGGTGCGGCGTAAGGCCGCCGAAAAAGCCAGGGACGTGGCCGTCGAACTGCTGGATATTTATGCCCGCAGAGAAGCACGAAAAGGGTTTCCTTTCACTGAGCCGGAGCAGAATTATCTGGCTTTCGCTGCGGCCTTTCCATTTGAAGAAACGCCCGATCAGCAACAGACCATTGCCGCCGTTATTGGCGATATGTGTGCACCAAAACCCATGGATCGCCTGGTCTGTGGTGATGTGGGCTTTGGTAAAACAGAAGTTGCCATGCGTGCTGCCTTCCTTGCAGCTCATAGCGGTAAACAAGTGGCCATTCTGGTTCCCACGACGCTGCTGGCGCAACAACACTACGAAAGTTTTCGCGATCGATTTGCGGACTGGCCCGTAGAAATTGATGTTATTTCAAGATTCAAGTCGCAAAAAGCCGTGGATCAGGTAAAAGAGCGGCTCACTGAGGGCAAACTGGATATCATTATTGGTACCCACAAGATTCTTCAGGGCGACCTGACCTTTAAAGATCTTGGCCTGCTTATTATCGATGAAGAACACCGCTTTGGGGTTCGCCATAAGGAAAAGCTCAAGTCATTGAGGTCCGAGGTTGATATCCTGACCCTGACCGCAACACCCATTCCAAGAACGCTCAATATGGCCATGTCCGGTATTCGCGACCTGTCCATTATCGCGACACCACCGGCACGGCGACTCTCGGTTAAAACCTTTGTCCGGCAATATGATCAACCCCTGGTGAAAGAAGCGATCCTCAGGGAGCTGCTGCGTGGCGGGCAGGTGTACTATCTTCACAACCAGGTGGAATCCATTGAAAAAGTAGCCAGCGACCTTCAGGAACTGATTCCTGAAGCACGGGTCATCACCGGTCATGGCCAGATGCGTGAGCGTCAGCTTGAACAGGTGATGTCCGATTTTTACCACAAGCGCTACAACGTTCTGGTATGCACAACCATTATTGAAACCGGCATCGATATCCCTAATGCCAATACCATCATCATCAACAGGGCTGACAAGTTTGGCCTGGCCCAACTGCATCAGCTTAGAGGCAGGGTTGGTCGCTCACACCACCAGGCCTACGCTTATCTGTTAACACCGACACCGAAATCGATGACGGCTGATGCCGCGAAACGTCTTGAAGCCATATCGGAAGCACAAACCCTTGGTGCCGGGTTTATGCTGGCCTCGAACGACCTGGAGATCAGGGGTGCGGGTGAACTGCTGGGTGAAGGCCAGAGCGGCCAGATACAGAGTGTTGGCTTTACGCTCTACACCGAGATGCTTGAGCGTGCCGTTAACGCCATCCGCAACGGCGAAACGCCCAATCCGGATCAGCCCTTGAACCATGGCACAGAAGTGAACTTACGGCTTCCGGCCCTGTTGCCTGAAGACTATATTCACGATGTCCATAGCCGCTTGATTCTCTATAAGAGAATTGCCGCCGCTGATAATGAGGAAAAGTTAAAGAACCTTCAGGTTGAGCTGATTGACCGGTTTGGCCTCTTGCCCGACCCGGCCAAAAACCTGTTCCGTCAGATGAAGTTAAAACTCTGTGCCCAGAAGCTGGGCATCAAGAAACTGGATGCCAGCAGCAAAGAAGCAAGGGTCGAGTTTGAAGAGCAGCCCAATGTCGATCCTATGCTGATTATTAACCTTATCCAGTCAAGCCCTCAGCAGTTCAGGCTGGAAGGCAGCAGCATCTTAAAGTACATTGACGCAATGGAAACTTCGGAACAGAGGTTTAAGGCAACGGAAACGTTGCTGGGCAGGCTTGCGGGTTAACAGCTGATATCTAACAATAGCCACCTGGCTGGTTTTCAGACAGTCAGGAGCTGCTGCACAAAAGCCACAATCCCTGATTCCGGATTGGGTGATCCAAGGAAATTCTGTATGAAAAAACTTCAGCTTATCGCATTGTCGATAGCACTACTGGTTAATGTACCGCTTTCTGCTGCACAGAACGCGAGTGATGGAGGACCTGATATCCCATGGTATCAGGTGGATCTTGTGGTTTTTCGTTACCTCAACAATCACAGTGGCGAAGCCTGGCCTCCCGTTGCCGGTTACCGGGCACCTGGCAATGTAATCAAACTGCAAACTCACGCTGCCGACCCTGATGATAGCAGTCCTCTGTTTGACATTATTGAGCCTGTAAAGCAGAGCCATCCTGATGTTATGCGTGATGCCTACATCGACCTGCCAGCCAATGAAAGGATTCTGAACAGCCAGGTAACTGCACTTGAGAGAAATCGCAATTATCAGGTGATTACCCATAAAGCCTGGCGAATGCCTGTCAGCGCCAGATCGGGTAAACGACCGATTGAAATCCGGGCTGCTATCAGCGGGCAGGACAATCTGTTGCTGAATGGCACGGTCAGCGTCAGTGAAGAGCGCTTTCTGCATGTTGATATTGATCTGTGGCTGAATAAATTAAGTCCGGAACCACTGTACTCCGCCCTGTCCGGAAACAATTACGAACAAAAGACATCTGACGTTCTGGCTGCTTCTGATATAGGATCTGACAATCTGGTGAGACTGGATGATGGCTCCCCGCCTTTGCGTATAACCGATAATTTTCAGATAAAGCAGCGAAGAAGAGTTCGGAATGTAAAGGAAATTCAATACATAGACAGTCCGGAGATTGGCGTCCTGTTCAAACTTACGCCCTATGATCGCCCTGAGGCGCTGGTGGAAACGGGAATGATCATTTCAGAAAAAAGCAGCTGACGTTGCTAAAAATGAGTGAACAGAACAGTTCATCATTTCAATAAGCTTCATGTGGACAATCTCCGTTCACCCTGAGCGGAGTCGAAGGGTGACTGGCACAGTCTTTATTCAGGGTATGGATTTTATGTCCTTCGACTCCGCTCAGGACGAACGGAGTTTTGAAACCCAGAAATGTGTAAATTATTTCAGGACAGCTCCTAAATGACCCCATCAAATGTATTGAAACTGTGTACTAACTCCTGATCTGCTTACTCATGATAAAACTGTTTTTATCCCCAACAGTCTGATACTCAACGTTATCCATCAAACTCTGGACGATCGGCAACCCTCTACCGCTGCACAGCCACGCCGCAGGATTGTCAGGATCCACTGACATATCCCTGCTCCCCAGCTTACCCTGATCCATTGGCTTACCCCAATCACTGATGGTCAGCATTAAGCAAGCCTGCAAAAGACTGACCCCAACCTCAACCTTATGCCCCTTTTCATTACCATAGGCGTGCTCGATGGCATTATTCACAATCTCAACCACACACAGCTCCACACGATTCACCTCAACCGGGGACAGTGTTGTCATGGCACAAAGGCCCCGGACAGCCATGGCAACCAGGGTGGTATTCGCCAGCTCACTGTCAATCTCAAGCCTGACAGCCTGCCCCTTTTCGTCGGTCATGATTACTTCTCCTTAATGGCCTCGGTCACTGTAGGGAGAATGGTAAACAGCTTGTCCATAGAGGTAAGACTGAAAAGATCCATAACCGCAGGCTGGGCACTGGCCAGCTTCATGGAACCGGCTCCCCCCATTTTTTTCAGACCTGCCACCAATGCCCCCAAACCACTGCTGTCCATAAAACGCACCTGGGATAAATCAATCACCAGGTTATCGGAGCCATTGTCGATCTGGTCAAACAGATAAATCCTCAGAGGCTCTGATAAAGATGCATCAAGCCGGGTTTCGTCGATTGATACGATGGTATGCCCGGCATCATTTTTAGAATCAAATGGCATGTCGCTCTCCTTGCGTTATAAACGTTGCGTAATTAATAAGGCAAGCCTGGTTACGGCTGCCACTCCAGTACCAGATAAGTTACATCATCCTCAAAAACATCCGCTCCGGTCCAGTTAGTGATGTCCTGCTCAACCCGGCTGATCATGGCTTCAAGGGTGTGATCAAAAGCATCTTCCAGAGAAGCTACCAGCCGGTCTTCACCAAACATTTCACCGACATTGTTTTCACACTCCGTCACCCCGTCGGAGTAAAGAAAAAGTCGGTCACCAGGTTGCAGTGCAATAGTGACATTTTTATAGGTCATGTCCGGCATCATACCTATCGGTACGCCACCACAGGCAATTTTTTCGACAGATTTTGAACCGCTTTTCAGCCACAGTGATGATGGATGGCCAGCCTGTGACAACGTAACAGAACCGGTGCGGCTGTTGATTATCCCATAGGCAATGGTGAAGTAGAGCATCGACTCAGGTTTTGCCTGAAACTGCTCATTCAGACTCACCAGCACTTCATTGGGTTCTTTTATCCGATAAAAAGGTGGCTCGCTGAATGACGCCTTAACCAGCGATCCACTCCCGTCCTCACGAAGGGTATTGTTCAATGAAAAAGAAAACAGTGCTGAAGGAATACCATGTCCGGCTACATCCAGTTGATAGAAGCCCAGTGTCTCTCCATCAAGTGCCTGATAACCAAACATATCGCCACCAAGAATGCGGCTTGGTTTGAAATACCAGTTAAAATCCACACTCTGAATTTTCGCTGGCTCAGAGAGCAGACGAGCCTGTGTTTCTGCCGCCGACTCCAGGTCTTTTTCTATGGTATGTATTTTATGTTCAAGCGCCGCTTTTAATTCGATAATTCGAATGCCGGCATTCAGGCGCGCACCAAGCTCATCAAAATCCACTGGCTTATTGATAAAATCATCAGCACCACGGTTAATTCCTTCCACCACGGCCTCACGATCCGAGTTACCCGTTAGCAGCATGAAATAGATATAGTACCCAAAATCACTGTTACGGATCGCCTCACACAGCTCGATACCATCCATATTGGGCATCATCCAGTCGCTGATGACAATCCGGATATCAGGATGGCTTTCCAGAACATTCAGTGCTTCATAGCCGTCTGATGCCTCAAAAACACGATACCCCTGCTTTTTCAGAACCACAGACAAAATCATTCTCTGGTCACGGGCATCTTCAACAATCAGTATATCCATTAGCCTTGTTATCAATTTTCATCGTATTGAATATAACTACTGTGTTATCGACCCATCTGAAAGAATCCTTCGAGTCGGATAAGCGAATAACGCCCCTTCCTCGTTAACAACCGCTGCAATCAGCAGCAAAATAGATTGCTGAGCCTTTAAAAAACCAACACGATCCGTTCTTGTGATATGCACCCGAACCTGACATAACAGGGCAGAATCATCATAACGGATGAAAACGGCATAATGAGGCTCACGACTGTCAACCTCGGGAACCTGTAGAACAAGATCATCTATGCGGCTGAGAATACGGGGTATTTTGTCAATATCCTCGTAACGAAGAGCAAAATTTTCAATCATCCGGCGGTTTTTCATTCGGGTGGCATTCTCCACCACTATGCCGGTAAAGATTGAGTTTGGAACATAAATAGGCCGTCTATCAAAGGTTCGTATTTTTGTCAGACGCCAGCCAACCTTTTCGATATGCCCTTCAATGGATCGGTCCGGAGAGCGAATCCAGTCACCCTCGGTAAAAGGGCGATCCAGCATCAGCATTAATCCACCGAAAAAATTGGCCAGCCAGTCCTTGGCAGCAAGACCCAGAATAATACCGCCAATACCACCAAAGGCCAGAAGGGTTGACAGGCTATAGCCGAAGGCCTGGGCAAGACTCAGCAGTGTAGAAACAACGATAATCAGCTGCACGGAACGGGCAATCACTGAAGGCGATAGGCGCTCGCGCCACCGCTCACCCATGGAATCCAGCACCTCTGGCATATTCAGGCTGATTTCCCAGATAAACCAGGCCGGATAGATGGTCAGAATGAGTTTTTGAATCAGTTGCAGGGTTTCGTTGACATCCGACCGCTCAAGCCCCGGCCAGTAATGCGCCGAATAGAGAATGAACAACACCCAGGGCAGCGTCAGCAAGGGTCTGTGCAGTATGTTGATAGCCAGGCACCAGAAGACCCGTTCCGGCCCTTTTGGCTCACCATGGGCCAACCACTTTATGCCATAAAATGAAGCACCAGACAGCAAAAAGGCAATCATCAAATGAGAATAGAACGAGATAAATTCGGGGTTCATAATCGAGATCATTCAGGGATTTCAGTTGGTTATTTTTATAAATTGTAGCCAGTTTGTTTACTATCCTCTTTCAAGCATTCCTAAGTAGTTGGCCAAATGGAATCGTATATTTCTGGCTAAGTGGGCAGTTGCTATGCAAGGCGCAACGTAGGGAGCATAGCCGTAGCTAT
>NZ_JBLYNV010000076.1:0-21685 GCF_049310165.1 Endozoicomonas sp. ALE010
GTGATTGGACAGAAGTCAGCAGAGGCCATAGTAGCTGTACGACAGAAGTCATTAACGGACGGGAAGTCGTCAGCGAAGGGCCAAACATCAACAAAATAAAGGACACCCAAAAATTTGACTAATCGGCCACACTGTCTATTTTTCTTCTGGAGCCTCTTAAGGGCATTAAGGAAATCTACCCAGTAACCAAAAAAATGACATGACAACCGCCCGAAAAAACCTCATAGATCCAGCCAGTACGCCCTACTACCACTGCATGGCACGCTGCGTTCGCAGGGCCTTCCTTTGCGGCAAAGATAATTTCTCAGGCAAAAACTATGAGCATCGCAGGCAGTGGGTGGTTGATCGGTTGAAAGCGCTTTCTGGTATTTTTTCCCTGGAAGTCTGTGCTTATGCGGTGATGTCGAATCATTATCATGTGGTGCTCCATATCAATAGTCAGCAAGCCAAAAAATGGGGCACCAAAGAAGTCTTACAACGTTGGACGCAGCTGTTTGCAGGTCCGCACCTGGTTCAGCGTTTTCTTGTCGGCGATCAGCTGGGCAAAGCAGAGCTGCTGCGAGTCGAAGAATATGCCCAGGAGTACCGAGGTCGCTTAATGGATATCAGCTGGTTCATGCGCTGTCTCAACGAATACTTAGCCCGGCTGGCCAATAAGGAGGATGAGTGCAAAGGGCGCTTTTGGGAAGGTCGTTACAAAAGTCAGGCTCTGTTAGATGAGGCAGCATTGCTGACTTGCATGGCCTATGTCGACTTAAACCCCATCCGGGCAAAAATTGCAGCAACGCTGGAAACCTCAGAACATACCTCTATTAAAGAGCGCATTGAGTCATACGACAGCGTAAACGGAAAAAAACAAAAAGCACCCTTGAAGCCGTTAAAAGCTCAGGGTCAAAACCCGGAACAGGCGATTCCATACCCACTCAGTAGCTACTTTGAACTGGTTGACTGGTCTGGCCGAATTGTCCGAAAAGGCAAACGTGGTCGTATAACTGACGATGTACCACCTATCCTGGAGCGCTTGGGTATTGACCCAAAAGAATGGTTGGAGACTATGCGGTGGAATAATCGTTTTCACCGCGCAGTCGGCAAGCTGGCTTCACTGAAGGCTTATGCAGAAAGCACCGGAAAATGCTGGGTTCATGGGATGTCTGTGAGTGGTGCTCTCTATCCTGCCTGATCAACATATTTTCATTGACTTTAATGTGGCCAGAATTTTCTGAATGCTCTTTCTTATATTGCTTTCTTATATTGTCTTGATAGTGTCTTCTCTCTGGCTGTTACTTAGTGCTTTTTATACGCTTCCTGTTTGGTATGAATGAGAAATTCTTACAATGATCAATACTATCATTTAAAAAATGAATAAATGACGTACTCTCTTCACTTTTTAAAAAATGGGTGTCCTTTCTTTTTGACTTGCATGGCCTATGTCGACTTAAACCCCATCCGGGCAAAAATTGCCGCAACGCTGGAAACCTCAGAACATACCTCTATTAAAGAGCGCATTGAGTCATACGACAGCGCAAACGGAAAAAAACAAAAGGCACACTTGAAACCGTTAAAAGCTCAGGGTCAAAACCCGGAACAGGCGATTCCATACCCACTCAGTAGCTACTTTGAACTGGTTGACTGGTCTGGCCGAATTATCCGCAAAGGCAAACGTGGTCGTATAACTGACGATGTACCGCCTATCCTGGAGCGCCTGGGTATTGACCCAAATGAATGGCTGCTGACTATGCGCTGGCATAATCGTTTTCACCGCGCAGTCGGCAAGCTGGCTTCACTGAAGGCTTATGCAGAAAGCACCGGAAAATGCTGGGTTCATGGGATGTCTGTGAGTAGTGCTCTCTATCCTGTCTGATCAACGTATTTTCATTGACTTTAATGTGGCCAGAATTTTCTGAATGCTCTTTCTTATATTGTATTGATAGTGTCTTCTATCTGGCTGTTACTGAGTGCTTTTTATACGCTTCCTGTATGGTATGAATAAGAAATTCTTACAATGATCAATACTATCATTTAAAAAATGAATAAATGACGTATTCTCTTCACTTTTTTAAAAATGGGTGTCCTTTTTATTTGGGAGACACTCATCCTGAATAAATAGCGTTCTGAAAAAACGGTCTGATTCAAGATCCGCCAGAAAAGTAAACTTCAATAGACCTTCCTCGCCAGAAATCAACCCGGGCTTGTGCAACAACAGGATAAGGATAAGATTGCGGCTGGGCGCAATCTATCCTTATTCGTTATGCGCCGTTTGTGTAATCTATTAGTGCGTGTCGAGAGAAACACCAGTATCCACAGCGAGCTTCTCTAAAATTTTATGACTTAATGGCCAGTCATGAAGTAATGTATTTTTCTTTTTCTTAATTAAGTAATAAACAAAAATTATCACACTTTGCGAATAAAATGGATTTTCATTAACTCCATTTCTAATGACCTCAGATAAATAAGATTCTTTATCAAGAAACTTTATTAGTTTTGAGATTAAATCCTCATTGATTATATAATCAAACTCATCCAGTACAACAATTGAAGATTTCTGAGCAGAGATGCTGTTAAGTCCAATATATTTTAAGTAAAGTTCATCCAACTCCTGCTGAAAATTTAAGTTTTCTGAAATGCTGCCTGTTAATTTATTATTAACATCAGAAAAGAAATCATCAGTAGTTTCAATCAAAGCCATGCTTTTTGCTACAGTGCGGTGAACTTCCGGCTCAACTAATGTTTTTGCCTTGTACACAGCATCATGAGTTAATTCAGCATAAGCATGTTGTAATAAAGTTCTTATTTGTATTTCACATGGAGTATTTGGTGCGATTACTACATTGTTATGAGTAATTTCAGATTTAGTTCTGACAACATAATGAACTGACTGATATGTAAACAAGAGAGGTTCTTTTTCCCTCTCTGAATGAAAGTGCCTACACTCTTTGTAATTCCAACTACTTTCATTGGTTATTATGTCGGTGATTTCTTTAATCTGCTCAACCAACAGTACAACAAACCTACATCCAACTTTATCTTCAATATCGTCGTAGGGGTTATCATAGTTTTTATTAGCTCTATAAAAAGCTTTGTCCAGAAGTGAAATCGAGTCTTTTACTCGATGCGTTGGATTTTGCTTTAGATATGAAGAAAGGTTTTTGCCCTTACTCTCAAGCTTGCTGCATATTGTAGACGTAACAAAATCTCCCCATGCATCATACATGGGGCTTTCATTAGTCCACTGAGCTAAGAACTGTTGTTCATTCATTCTTGGGCTACAATTTTGTCTTTGACAATGATTTTAGTCCAATTTACAGCATCGCCAGCATCATTTTCGCTGATGAGCTGTATGTCGATAAAATCCTTAAACACTTGCGAAGGTGCTATCAGTTTGACATTCTTGCTAAAAGATAATTTTCGAGTTTTCAACTTCCCTGATATATGCTCAACATCTTTTGTAAATGCAGTAGTAGGAATTTCCTTATCTTCAAGAAACTCTGAATATGAATCTCTTGTTTCAACATCAAAGTATCGAGAAGAAAATTCTGATGGGTTAACAACATCTGAATTTTCATGCTTTAAATATGAAACAAGTGCATTATGCAAGTCATTTCTTTTCTCTTCACTAACATCCATATCATTAAGAAAATCACAAGTAGCTTCGTAGAATTGCTTAGTCGTTCTAGCACTTGTTTCAGGATAACCACACCCTAAAAAACTAGAGTAAAAGTAATGTGCTGCAGCTTTCCCTTCTGTTTGGCTAATCTGCGAATCTGAAACGAGAACTTCCCATTTAGAATTTAAATCATCGCTTTCTGAGTTACTATTTTTTTGAAAAAAAGCTCCCGTCTTATAGAGCTTTGTTGCAGGTGTAAGCAATGCTTCTTCAATATATTGAAGTGTGATTTCTTGAGTAAGCTTGTTAACTCTTTTTTCATAAGCACTGTGAATTTCTGCCTTCATTATCCCAACAAAGTTTTTGGGTGTTGCTCCATAAGTACCGCTAAAAACTACGACTATCCCTCCTGGCAAATTCCTTCTCTGTTGTGCATCAGCTAGTTTATTTGCTACGTCATATGATAATCTAATGTAGTCATCGTCATTGCTATCACTTATCCGGTTAATCAAAGGTGGTAAATCTGTTGACTCTTGGTTAACAATAGACATAGGAACAGCTTTTGAGTCAGAACCAATAGCATTGATGAATCTTAACTTAAAAGTCTCCATTGCTTCATTGTCAAATCTTATAAATTCAGTACTTCTGCTTGGTGTTACTTTATTACCATCATCATCACGCTGATGAATTTGGTGGATAATGATTCTTTGTATCTGAAGGTTGATAATATTCACAAAGACTAATTCCTACTTTCCATTTTTTGAAGCATCTTTATTAGTACTTTTTGTACTTTGAAAAATGCTTCTCCATTCGCTGCTATCATTCTCCCAAATATGCTGATATTTTTCAAAAATATCATCCAATTGGGGATGTTCCTTTTTTGACTTTATATAGCCAAGCTCATTCTGTATTTGATACAGCGCTAACAATGTAGTCTTTTGTCGAATCCAAAGTTTTTTGTAATCAAAAAATGTATTCCAACTGCTTGCGATGGTAAGCAAAGCACCAAAAGCTAATGCCAAATTCTTCTGTAGTTGAATATTTTCATCAGAAACGTCCACCCCTAAAGTGAGCGTTATTATAGCACCCAACGAAATAGATATACCATTTATCCAGCCAGCTTTTCTTTTACTTACTTTAACTTTCTCTTTTAGTATCTTAACGCTTTTTGAAATTTCGTTTTGTAGAAAATCCAATTCAGGTATTTTTTCTGACACAAAAATAATTCCCTTTAAATCTCATATTTCATATTAAATGAAAGTCATGATCGTTTAAATAGCGCTATTTTACATGTTTTCTAATTGCCATGCTATGCCTACTGAAGCCCGATATTTAGGCGCATAACAGTCGTTTACACGAATCAGTTTCGCATAACATACTGTAGATTCGCTATACGTACCAGCCGATACCCCCATACAGCGCAACTTACACAGCGCTCTGCATTTTAAAGGCTATATCTTCTGATTCGTATTTTGTAACTCGTATATTTTTCGGTCAAGCAACCCGTGTGATTACAGATTGCTTTATTTTCACTCAAAACAACAAGTTAACTATTCAGTTGATTTTCTGCATATACGAACTAGCTTTTACTGTATAAAAATACAGTTTCAAGCAGGACTTATATGAGATTACAAGAACGCTTTCAAATTGCCATTCGCTCTGCCGGTTATTCTCTGTCTACCGAGCGCAGCTACTGGGATTGGATTAAACGCTTTATAAAATTTCATAAAATGCGCCATCCCGATTTACTGGCTGTGGATGATGTCCGTGATTTTCTCACTTATCTGGTGATGAAAAAGCACGTTGCTGTCAGTACTCAGCAGCAGGCATTGAGTGCCCTGGTCTTTTTGTACAAACAAGTGCTGAGGCGTGACAGTTTCACGATCAATGACTGGCAAAAATCCAAACGCCCCAAAAAACTCCCTATTGTGTTTTCGGTGACTGAAGCCAACTCTGTCTTGTCCTATCTCAAAGGCACGCCGTTATTAGTCGCCCAATTAATGTATGGTGCCGGTCTTCGACTGAAGGAAGCTCTGCGTCTCAGAGCTCAGGATGTTGATTTTGGGCACATGGAAATTACCGTTCGCCATGGCAAGGGTGGTAAAGACAGAATGACTCTGTTGCCCAAAGCGTCTGTTGAAGCATTACGGCCCCCTGTACTCAATCGCGGTGGTAAAGCGGTTTTAAGCCCGGTTGATCGCTGATAAAAAATTCCTGAACAGCACTCACACTACCGCCCCTCTATGCCATTTCCTTGAGTATTAAGGCAGTTGTACTTTACACGACAATTTAAAAATAGTTGTATAGGAGCAAAATGTTACCATCGAACTGTTTATCAAAATACCTTTTTAAATCAGGCCACCAGCGCTAACACCGAATACAATTACCGGTTATCAAACAGTAATTAAACGACAAACGGCAACTTTATCCATAGCATCGCCGGTTCCTGTCAGGGCAACCTCGTCTTGGTCCAGTATCCGCTGACAAACTCAAAGAACGGCTCAACCAGCAGAATAGCCGTCTCACCCCGGTCACGGACCAGACCAATGACCGCCCCCTGCCCTGCCACAGGATTGTGCCAGAGGCGGGTATTAGGTGTCTCTGTGCCAGTCTTTATTGTTTGCTATGCTCATGTCTCAAACAATAAACGTAATGGTATGCAGTATGTCATTGGAAGCCAGAGTGGAGAAACTTGAATCCCATTTTGATTCGCTGGACAGTGCAGTTCGTAATCTCATCAAAATCACTGGTGATACCCATCAGGAGATACTGGCAACACGACAGGAGATGTGTACACGGTTTGCCCAACAAGATCGTGAGCTTGCGGGTGTTAAAGCCGATGTTTCTGCTTTGGCTGAAGCCATGCTTGCAGGTTTTAAGCGTAACGATGAAAAAATAAACCGGCTAGAACTTCTCATTCGTCAACGCTTTCCTATCAGCTAACACGTCACCTAACAGATGCTTCGTAGGGACAGCTACGCTGCCCCACAAGCAAGGGTTGCCCGACCAGTAACTGCATTGGTGGTTTCGTCAACACCATTGCGCCCCATAACGCTGGTCACCTGTCCCTTATGCACGGCAATGGATACCGACTTCAGGGCCTGGCTGGGTTGGCAGGAAAATGCATGGGAGAACTCAAAGCGATTCTGAGTTTAAGCGTTTCAGCTCTACTTGTATTAAATCACTCCATTCATTGAGTACTGTCAATCTATTTTCATTACTGGCAATACGAACACCAGTATGGCCTACCCATAAAGACTCCTGTATGTCCTCTTTACTCATTGTTGCTTTTTCTTCTTCAAACTTTTCGAGTTCAAGCCGGTCTTCTTTTAATGACTGGCTTACTGCTTGTTTCTCGTTTTCGATGAGAGTCAGATAATCCTGGTAACTTTCTATGGTTGTTTTGATAGCAACGTCAGGATTTTGCCCTGATGCTGAAGCAATATGGGCCAACGTAGTCTGGTAGAGCGGATCGGATGGTGGTACCCCTTTTTCCTCCATTGTCTTTTTCAATATTTCCAGCTCCGAAGCTGGTAAATTTGCCACCATTTCTACCCTTTGCAAATAGTCAGGTAAAACCTGTCTTATATGCTGAAAGTACTCCTGGTCGTCAAATGACGGCTTGCCCATGCTGGAATCTGGTGTGCTCAGAGCTTCCTGCACAACTTTTTCACACGCAGGGGTATTGTCCAAAAGTTTCATTTTCTGACTTATCAACCACTGATCAGCCAGCGTTCTGGCGGCTTCAGAGGAGTCAGGTATTTCTTCAATCAAGCGATTGACTTTGCCAAGAGGGTCAACCGAATGTTCAGATTGGTTTGATATTTTTTGTTCCAGATAATCGTTGAAAATTATTTTACCGATATCTGTTTCAAGCTTTAACTGGTCTGAATTCACACATTCAATAAATTCTTTATCTGATGCTGGTGACTGAAGTAACAGCAAGGCTTGCCCTACAGTGATTTCGCTTACAGCGATTTCTCTTGTCATCAATGGTTTATCAGAATATCGACTGATCAAATCGACAGCTTCTTGTTTCTGCCGACCATGGATGGAGACTGTATCCTGAGGCGTTAATGGTTTGACCGTTCGCCTCATCCAGTTACCTTTTGGTATGTCTGTTTTCAGTTGATGACTGCCACTCAGGCGGACTGGCTGATCAATGCCCCCTGTATTGGCAAGATTTTGAAGCGTCTGACACACTTGATCCCTGGAAGGCAAAGAACGCATGGTAGATCCCCTGTGAATTCTGAAAAATCCGGTCAGAAAGTATCTTCGACAATGCCAGTGCCTTTTTTAGGGCGTGCCTTAAGGAGCTGTCATTTAATAACTTCGACATTTCAGTAGTCAACGGGAAGATAATTAACCTGCGCGAGCAACCGGAAAACGATCGCGGGTACGATTGGCATAAGCCACCAGCGCCAGCATGATCAGCACTTCAACCAATACACCGACCACTGTCGCCAGGGCAGCGCCGGAGTTCAGACCAAAAAGACTGAAGTCCTATTTGTTGAAACTTTTTTCAAAAGCACTGGTCCAATAAAGAAAATTTTATAGAAATCACAATTATGGATAGCGCTCTACCAACAACACGGTGCTTTATGCCACCCATACCTGCTCATAAAACTGACTGCCACGCAGCATTCAAATCCGCTGGTTCTGTCATTATTGCCAGTCATGACCCCACTCCTTGCAAGCGGTTTATTAAGGATTATTCATACGAAACCACCCCCTCTTGTCCATTATCCACTCGCGACATCGAACTTCTGGTTACGGACAACCGCAGGCCTGCCAACCATAACTTGCAACCTGCCATCTTGCCACCCACCACTGACAGGCAAACCCGGGCCTTTATGGGCGGCAAGGGACTGTTTCTGCACCGTATGCAACAGGCTAACATCCCGGTTCCACCCTTCACTGTGGTTGACACAACCCTGGTCGCCAAGCTGGAGCAACACCCTTTCCCCGCAAAATGCCTGTTGCCTTTTCTGCCAGATTTACACAGCTGGAGCCACGAACCATACAGCCTGGAACAATTGCGCACGATCGTTGCCGAACTCCCCCATCAGCAACAGGCGCAATGTCTCAAGGGTTTATCCGGGTTTATTGCCAGTGAGGATTTCTACCAACAAGTCAAAAATATCGGTGCTGCCGAGGATATTCGTCATCTCTACCTCACGCTCCGGCAACCATCCAATGAGGCCTGCATTGTCCGAAGTTCCGGCGTGGATGAAGACCGCTCCGGCGATGCCCAGGCCGGTCGTTATGATTCCCGGGTTCATGGTGGCGGCGATATCCTGAAAACCTGCCTGCAAGTCCTGTCGTCCGCTTACCGGCCGGAAGTCTGCCCCTCCGGGCGGGTAAAACCCATGGCGCTGGTCCTGCAGCAATGCATCCATTGTCAGCTGGGGGGCGTAGTGTTCAGCGACTTAACACTGCAGGAAGGGGAGGGTACCATGCAGATTGAATTTGCACAGGGTCAACCCCGGGGGGCCGTCTGTGGAAGTTCAGGCATCCGCCCCCATCGCTATACGATCAGACGCGGTGATGACGAAAACAGTAAACCGGTTCGGCAATTTACCCCAGGAGACGTTACGACACAGTTTGTCCTGGAAAAAATCTCCAGTGAAGAGACCGGTGAAGCGGGTTATATCGAACGGAGCACCACGGTAAGCACCGATGGCAAAGACATCATGCTTACTGAGGAGATATTGCAAAAACTGCAGGAATATACAGAACAGCTGGCAGATATGTTCTGCTGCCCGGTAGATATTGAGTTCGGCGTGAAAGACGGGCAACTCCACCTGTTCCAGTGCCGGCCAGTGACCCAGCTGCCGGGCAGTACCCATTTTTGTGCAGCACCTCCCTCCCTGCCACTGGCTGAGGGAATCATGGTCAGTGAAGGTTGCTGCAGTGGTGTGGCCCTGGTGGTCACCGAACCGGTCAACGCGGAACAGATTCCGCTCGGTGCCATTCTGTTTGCCGAACACGCCAGTGACTGGATGCTGGCACCGGATATTTTAAAACGTTTAGGCGGCTGTGTGTTCAAAGATGGGGGAACCACCGATCATGTTGCCATCACCCTGCGTCAGGCGGGTATACCCTGTCTGGTGGCTGGTTCTCAGTATTCTGAGGCATTAACCCAAGCCAGCGGACAACAGGTAACACTGGTGGCAGGCAGTTTTGCCGACAGCCCCGGAGCCTATTTGCAGACCGGCGACCAGTCTGCCTACTGGCAGACCAACAGCACCACTTCCGGTCAGGATATCATCAGTTCACCCGCAACCGGTGCTGCAGAACCACCCGACTTCACCCGGGTCGACGAAGGTTTTGCCTGGCTGAATCGCCAAAATAACCGCTTGCTGGACTATTTTCACCCTGATCGATTAATCAGTCGCTGCCTTGGCCCGGGACGAAGTAAGGCCGTCAGCATGTCAGCAAACCGATCAAAACTATTACAACAGCTTGGCATTGAGATTCAGCAGCTACAGGGGGATTTACAACAGTTTGTATCGGGTTATAAGGGCTTTTTGGCTCTGGCCGCCGCGCCTGAATCGAATGCAAAACCATCTGAAGTCCAACCCTTTACCGAGGAGCTCCTACTCCTTGAAAAACAAAGCAATTGCCTGAAAGATGCCATTGTTAACCTGCGCTCGAAAGTGGTGTTGCCGCTGCTGACCACCGACCAGGAATTACCCGACCAGCCCGTGAATTTCAGGCAATGGCTGAGAGATTGTCAGGCCTTGCTGGATAAATTGCAAAAACTGAACCAGCCCAAAGAAGTGAACGATATCCATTCTGCTCACGACCTGATTTACTGGCTTCATCAGCGATTTGTTAATGCTCTCGCCCCGGTGGCAGAAGCATCAGGGCAGGGACAAATTACCAAAATCACAGATTATAGAACGCTGATTAATATACTCCCCCAAGGAGTTTGCGGACTATTAAACGACAATTGCATCTCGGTACTGCACAAACTTAACGTATCAAAGCTACGCATGCTTAATATGGTGGATGCCGCTTTTATTAATGCAGCCCTCGGAGTGCACGTCTGCACCATAGCAATGCTGGAACAGGCCGAGGGAGGCAAGGGTCGTACACTTCGCCTCGACATCTCTGATAAATTTACCCAAGACAAGGAAAATAAACACTTACAGGGCAAATTGAAGCGTTTCTGGTTTTTGGTCCAGACACTTCGTTGTGCATCGATTGATAGCAGTTCACGGCCAATGGCGATCAGTTTTAATCAAAGCGCGGGGAAAATGACCATAGAATACACTCAGGTTAATACCACATCAGCATTACAGGATGGCTTTGTGAAATTGGTGACTGCTTTGAGAGGACTGACCTCCATGGATATATCAATCAACAGTTTTAAGTGCGATAAAAATACTGATAAGTGGTATTTTGAAACGCTGGTTAATAAGTGCCAAAACGGGCTGAGCGACGCCATAAATAACTGGACATTCAAACATTGCCTGGTAGTGGATGTATTTGAAAGCCGCGAAATACTGTCATATTACAAAGATTATGCGTTCGTTGATTATCTGGACGACGAATACAGGTTCTTCCATGAAATAGCCAAAGAAGCTTATGGTATTCTTAATGCATTTCGAGCCCCGTATAGAAGTTCAGGACTTCGCCAAATCTTTACCGATGCCAGCGAACTCCTTAAGCCGGATGATGCTGCAAAAATAATAAAGGAACTGCTAGCTCACATGGCCATTGAAGCCTTCTTTCCAAAGGTTTCTATTCAACTCTTGCGTGAGGATTATAATTTAGATCACGACAGGGATCTGGTGCTTTTCCTGGTGGAACAAAACCCAAAGTTATTCAGTTATATCTCCGACGAATTCAGGGATGATATTGAAATAGCCAAGTCTGCAATAGGACAGCAATGGCTGTTATTAAAATATGCCAGCGATCGTCTCAAAGAGGATAAATCCCTGGTAATTCTTGCCATTAAAAGTGATGGCCGTGCAATTAAGTATGCCAGTACAGATATCAAAAATGACAAGGATTTTGTCCTGCCACTGCTCTCAAGAGATGCCCGCATTTACAAATATCTCAGCGACAGACTGAAATCTGATCCGGATATTCAAGCTGCCGCCCGGAACAAGGACACTGGATTCACGCAATAGGCCAATAATCTGCTCTTCAATGAACTCCTCGGTCTTCCTACTGTTTAAGACTGAGGAATTAAAAGACATTCCAGCGAATAATAAGTTTATTGCTTTACCCTGTTATCAGTTTTTCTCATAATAAATCCGGCTTAACCGGCCTTAACCAGGTTCTGCCCCACCTTCCCCCAATACAGCACCTTATGACTGATGGAGTAGTGATTGCCAGCATCAAAAAACATCCCGTCACTGATCAGCACCATCCTGACTCAGGGTATCAGCCTTAAACTGCAACCTGCTGATCTCGCCTACCTGGCAGCACTGCGCTATTGGAAAGAAACGGAATCACAACCGGAATTCAGTGAAGAAGAGCTGCATGTGGTGTTCCAAAACGTGGAAAAAGCAAGACTGGACGATAGCAGTGAGGATTCTTCAAAACGCTGTAACGACGTGATCCGTCGTCTCCTTCAGCAGCACCTTTTGATCTGCCTTGAAGGCAGTGGGCATCGAAATCACGCTTATCTGATCACACCGCTGTCCGAACAGATTGTCGATTCCGTGTGTGTCGGTATGGAAGCGTCAAAAGAAGCACTGAGTACCCTGTTTATGACGGTTGCCACCCACCTCAGAGAGATCAGGGATTCTGCGGAACAGGGGGGCAACGAACCGTTCTGGAAGCTTCAGGTAGAAGCACCACTGAACATTACCGTCAACCAGCTGGTCACCTCCATTGACCATCGTCAGCGTCAGCTGGACCAGGAGGCCATCAACACCCGCAAAGAAGTGGTGGAACTGCTGAAGCAGGACTGGCAAAACAGCATCAGCCAGTGCGAACAGCTGCTGACCAGCACCCAGAATCATCTGCAGGATTTACAGCAACTGCTATTGGCCTCGTGCCACGAACTTCGTTCACTGCTGGACGCCATTTCCCGCTATTGTGAACAGGCCAGTCGACACGATGCCATCAACAGTGTTATCCGGCTGGAGCAACATCTTGACCGTATTGAGCACTGGAGCAGCGAACGCATGAACCATTGGGAAGGTTTCCACCACCGGGTTCATCAATACCTGCGTCAGTTTGTCACCATGGATGAGCGCAAGGCATTGATGGAGCGGGTGCGGGAAGGCATCCGAAGTTATCAGGCATTGCCCTGGTATCTGCGCTACGCCAATGAAGATCCGCTGGCCCGATTGCGGGATATTGAACCACCCCGGGCGAAAGAAAATCTGGCACGGGTAATCCATGATGAAGGTGAACTGACGGCCATCGAAGACTTTGATGCCCTGAAGCAGCAGGTTAAGGAATGGCTGGTCAGGCAAGAGCAACAGTCCGGAATACTGCCATCCTACGAACAGGCACTGGAACAGCTGGCCAGCCAGTGGCCTATGGAAAAACTGAACATGGTCGCAGGCTGGCTTTTCAGCGCCCTGACTGAAATGGGCCACCAGCAAAACCGGCAGAACATTGCAGATCATCAGTGGCATGCGGTTCTCCCGGCCATCGCTCCCGAGTTTTACGTGGAACGCCTGAGTCTGACTCCTAACACACTCCGCCAGGAAAGAGAGAAACCGATTGTTGACCGATAACCCCTACCAGCAGATCGCCGACCTGATCAATGATGAATGCTTCCCGGAACTGGATACCCGGCTGCGTCGGGGTGAACATATCGACGCTCGCCACCACCGGATTTTCAATATTATCCAGGACGGTTTTTCCCTGCTGGTCGAACACTACCTCCGCTATGGTATTGACCTTGTTCAGGCACCGGAAGCGTATTACTACCTCCGCCCCGGCACTGCCGGTAAAAGCCTGATTCGTGCCAGAAAACTGGATGAACTGACCATGGTCGTCGGTCAGGTGCTGGCCATGTTCCATCTCGACCCCGAGCAACTGGAAGGCAGTGGCTGGATATCCGCCGATGCAATCTACGAGCGGCTGCGACTGCTGCTGGACAATGAATACCTTTGCCAACTGCTGGAACGAAAAAAAATCGAGACCCAGGCAGACCGTGAAAAAGCCATGGAAACCCTCCGTAAGGCCATCCGACAGCTGGCCAGGCTGGGCATGGTAAGGCTGGAAGGCAACCAGGCCAGCCGTCTGCAGACCCAGGCACCGTTGCTGCGATTTATTGATCCTGTTCGCTCAACGGCTTCGTCACCAGAAGCCGCCAGGGCAGCCATGGCGCAGCTGGTTCGTGACGGTTATATCAGCCTGAATGACGATGAAGAACCTGTGATGCAGGAAACTTCTGATCCGGAAGATAATCCGGAAAACGCACCACAAGAAAAGCGTCACGTTGAAGACGACACCGTTATATCTGAACAGGCCCTTGAACAAGAGCAGGAAGCATGAGCCAGAAAAGAACCCAGATCCGCAGCCTGACCCTGGTTAACTTCCGGGGTGTCTTCTTCAAGACTCTGGACATGCACCCATTAATGAGCAACCTCATCGGCCATAACGGTGCCGGTAAGACCACCATTATGGGTGCCTTGCTGATAAACCGGGTACCCGACAATCGTCTGGTTCGCCTGCGTAACAACTCCGACAGCGGACAGGATCGCAGTGATAATGGAATCTGGGGACGCATCAGTGCCGGTACCTGTTACAGCCTGGTGGATTACGAACTTTACGACGGCAGGCGGGCAATAGCGGGTGTCCAGATTCGCCGCCTGAGCCAGCCGAAAGTCGAGCTGAAACTGTTTGCCATTACCGGTGTCGATGATGATGTTCCGGTGCGTGATCTGGTGATGAGGCCGGTACCCGGCGAAAATGGCTTATACGAACCCCTGGATGGCAAAGCCCTGAGAAATCAGGTCACCATGATGGGCGGTGAACTGCAAATCTTCAACACCACCGCCCAGTATATGAACTGGCAGTTCGAGCAGCGGATTATTCCCCGCCGAATGGAAAACAGCCAGGATCGCCAGCGTTATTACCGCATGCTGGAAACCAGCCTCTACGGCGGCTTGTCGTCTGAGCTGCAAAAAGGACTGAGGGATTATCTGCTGCCGGCGGATGATCAGGTACGCCAATCCATTGGCTCCATGCAAAGTGCCTTGCAACAGACCCAGCGAACCCGTCGCCAGATAGAAAGCACCCGCAGTGACCGGAAAGTCATCCGGGAGATTCTGGAGTCCAGCTATGCCCTTGGCGAACATGTTCTGGCATGGTCAGAAAAGCAACAGGCCAAACTTCAGGCTGAGCTGAAAGATAAACGTCAGCAAGAGCATCAGGCACAACTGGAGCTGGAAACTAAAAAACAACAGCTGTCAGCCATTGAAGCACGATTACTGACCCTGGATACCCTGGACAGTGAACTGGCAAGCCGTGAAGAAGACGCTGACGAGCGTCTGGATCATGCCAAAAACCTTGAACGACTGCATACCGATCTGCAAAGACTGGAAAATGAGCAGAGCAACCATAACCAGCAGCTGGAAGAGCTGAGCGAACAGAACGCATTACTGGAAAGCCAGTATGCAGAAGAGTCCGCTGAGCTTAAGCGCCTGCAGGATGATATTGCACAACTGGTAAAACAGCTGACCAGTGTCGAGCAGGCCTATTCTGAAGAAGCCCGAAAAGCCGGATTATACCTTGCCGCCTTCAGGGCGTTGAATGAAGTACGTGACAGCTTTAACCAGCCAGACCTGCCGGCAGACGCACTCACTCCGTTAATGGGAACGTTGCTGCAGGCTGAAAAGGACGTTTCCGGCCGCTATTACAGCCAGAAGCCACTACTGGATGAGGCGGAAACCATTCGCGGGCATTTCGAGGCAACCCTGTCTCTGCTGGCGACGTTTGGTGATACCGATATTGATCTGAAACAGGCAGCCAGCCGCAGCGACCACTGGCGACATTACCATGAGCAACAAACAACACTGGCTGCACAGATACCGGTATTGATCAGGCAGCAGCAACAGCGCCAGAAAGAAGAAGAGCAACTGAAGAAGCTGCAACAGGCCGTTGCGATGCTTCCCGAAGAATGGCGCAACAGTATTCAGGATGAAGCCAGCTGGAACACCAGCCTGAACACCGCCACTCATGAGCAACAATTCCAGCAACAGAAAATAGATACCCTTGGCGGACAAATCCAGCAATCCAGACAGACAATGGTACAAATCCAGGGCAGCCTTACCCAGGCCCGTCAGGATAATATTCACTGGCTGGATGCTCGCAGACTGGGTCAGGCGATTCAAGCCATCCGCCCGGCTGCCCTGATGGATAGCCACAATGACTTTATCACCCTGCGCCAGCAAATCAGCCAGGAACAGCAGGAAAACCTGCAGGCCAATGTGCAGCTCGGCAAACATCTGGAAGAGCTGCGCTCCCGCATGGCCCAGCTGGAAATCAAGGCATCAAAAGAGCTGCAACAACTGCAAAAGCTGGCGGAGATGACCGGCGGAGTGGTGATCAGTGACTATTTTGATAACGATGATATCTCCCTGGAAGAGGCGGCCTGGCTGGAGGCCAAGTTTGGCCCGTTACGCCACGCCATCCAGGTTCGGGACATCAGCAAAGCTGCCACTATTATCCGCGAAGAAAGCGATCGCCCGGATCATGTCTGGCTACTGGGTGGCACACCGGGAGCGTCTTTTTCGGAAGAAGAGTATCTCCATACCCCCCTTGAGCAGAAAGAAGACGGCAGTGTACTGGTAGAAATCGCCAGCAATGTTGCCCGTTTAAGCCGGGAACCTGAGTTCCCGACCATTGGCCGACTGGCCCGGGAGAAAGAGCAGGAAAGACTGCGGCAGCAGGAAGAACAGCTGCTGGATCAGCTGCAGGAACTGGCCATTGGCAAACGACAGTTGGAGAAATGCCAGCAACTTCTCGATCAGCTGTCCGCCAAAAGCCAGTGGCTTGGCGTTCAGGAGCCGCCGGTTAATGAGCTTACCGAGCAACTGGAGCAGCTGGAAGCCCAAGTAGAATCACTGACGGTTGATCTGGCAGATGCCGAGCAGCAGAAAACCAGTCTGAATGGTGTTGTTCGTTGTCTTGAACAGTGGCAAACCAGTGCCTGGCTATTGAATGACGACCCCGATCGTCAATCATTAGAGGCGCTCCATAAGCAACTGCAAAGTGCCACTGACGCTAAAGCCTGGGTGGACAAACATCAGCAGACGATTCGGCAGCTCAGTGAGCATCGCTTCTATATTCAGCAGCCACCGGTAGAGAATCTGGATGCCCTGCGAGCAGAGCTGGAACAACTGAAGCAGCAGTTAAGCCATTACCACAAGCAAAAAGACCTTCTGACGTCGGCCATGGACAAAGCCCCTAATCTACGCTTTGCAGAGTCTGTTGCGCGGCAGGAAGAAAAAGAGAATCTGCAAAATCAACTCAGGAATGAGTACGAAACTAAACAACAGCAGGAGCAACGGCAAAACCAGTATGCGACACAACTTCGTGAGCAGTGCCACTCACTTGAGAAAAGCATCCACTCTATCAATGCTCTCCTGAGTCAAAATAGTCATCAGCAATCAGAACTCAAACGACAAATTTCTGATATTCCCCTGACCTGGAAAGTCGGTCTGAAGGAAGAGTGTGCGGCACAGTTAACCAGCATCAAGGCAGAAAAGTCTGAACTTATTCAGGAAATCAAACAGCAAAACATCGCACAAAGTACTGTTGCAGCAGAACGGAAAAAAGTTGAGGAGCGACTCAGTGATACCATAGCAGATATTCATCAGCTGGAACCAAAAGCGCAACACGCCACCACCAGCCATGAACGGATTGTGCAACAGGCAGAACAGTCCGGGTTACGACATCGGCTACATATTCATCACCTGCTGAATCAGGACAGTGACACGTTACGTGACGGTTTGGCGACGGCAAGGGTCGCATTGGCAAAGGCTCTCGAAAATGAACAGAAGAATGAACAGAAAAATGGGCAGGACAGTCTTTATCAACAAATAGAGAAAGGCAGCAGCACGGATTTGCCAGCACTGTTCCAATGCTTTATTGATTCACAAACGTATCTTGCCCAGCGCATGGATAAAACGTTGTATCAATCGGATGACCCAAGGCAAAACCTGGAGTTGCTGGAAGAGCGGCTGACTCGTCTGGAAACCCTGTTAAAAGACGCCGAGAAACGCTTCCTTGCCGAATCGGACAGCCTCGGGCAGAACATTCAACGCAAGATCAACAAAGAGCGCAAACAGATTCATCAGCTGAACGCTGCCCTGTCCAGTGTGCATTTTGGTACTATCCGGGCGATCAAAATTGAGCTGGAAGTGATCGACAGTTTCCAGAAAATACTGGATGCCTTGCAGCAGGAATTTTACGCAGACCTGTTCCGCAAACCCGATATCACCGTGGAGGCGGCGCTGGAATACCTCTTTAAGAAGGAAACCGGGGGTACCATTGTTGGTGATAAACTGCTGGATTATCGTGAGTACATTCGCCTAAACATTCTGATTCAGCGGGCTGGCAGCAGTCAGTATGAACCAGCCAACCCGACCAACCTTTCCACCGGTGAAGCCATTGGCACCGGTCTGGCTATTCTCACCATGGTGCTGCATTCATGGGAAGTCGCTACCAATAACCGCGATGGCAAAGGACACGCCGCTAGTCGTCTGTTATTCCTGGATGAAGCGGCACGACTTGATGCCAGGGCACTGGCCACTCTGGAAGAACTCTGTGACCATCAATCCCTGCAACTGCTGGTTGGTGCGCCAGATAATGTGCTGCCCAAAAATGGCATTACCTATCGGATGGTACGCCTGATGGAACCTTATGAGCATGTTATTTTCTCTGGCGTAAAAGGCAGGCTGCCCCAGGGGGCTGAAGCGTGACATTCCAGCCAGAGGATGCCATACCGATTGCATTAGACTTGTTAGCAGACAGCTATCGTCAGAGAGGTCGGCAAATTTCGGCCTTTCTGACACACCTCATAAAGGTGGGCTGGGTTGAGCAGTGTAGCTTTCGCCAAAGAAACAATGATTTTGCCCTGAGAACCGCCCATGACCGCCAGAGTTTCCTAGAGTATATGGAAAGGCAGTTCGGCAACAACTGGCAAACGTCACTGGAGCAGGGTGAAACAAGGGAAGCATTTCTCACCCAACATCTGATATCACCGTTACCAGGGCATATCCATAGCCGTGTAGTTAATGCTATTTGGGGTGAACACTCCAAGAAACAGGCGGCAACACCTTCCGGGATAGCAACAAGAGACAGCGAACTGATTCAGCTCCGCACCCGAATGGAATGTCAGCTGCATTTTTCTGGAAGGGTTATTAATTGTCGGAATGAAATGGCCTTTTCAGATGCGGTCATCATCAATGAAACTGCACTGGGCAAGCTGCAAAGTATACAGTGTGAAGCGCCAATAAATATCATCACGGTGGAAAATGCCGGTGCCTGGCAACACCTGCCCTTACCGGAAAATGTTATTGCCCTGTTCGTTCCGGGGAATAATCAAAAGCTGGCGTTAAAGCTACTGTCGTTTTTTCTGGACTACCAATGGTGTCACTTTGGCGACCTGGATCAGAAGGGACTTGATATTGCCTCATCACTGGCCCGGGCTCAGAATAAACCACTGAAGTTATTAATTCCTGACTGGTGGAGCGACTATCAGCCCCATTTCAAGCTGGGAATAAAACAGGGGAAAGTTGCCTGGCGGAAAGATATCTGTCCTCAATCCAGAAAGTACGCACAACACCCCTTTATCAATTCGCTTGCCGATGATGCAAAATGGATGGAGCAGGAGGCCATCGTACTGGACTCCCGCCTGTTGGATGAGATCCGACGTCTTTTTGATAGTGACCTACCAGGCTGACTTCAACAGCCCCAGTACCTGCTCATAACTGGCATCGACCCGGTTATAGAGCAGTGCACCATCATCAATACTCATACGAGCAATGTCTTCCAGTTGCGACTCATGCACCTTGCCACTTTCTGACAATGTTCTTGGCAGCCCTGTTTGCTCAAAGAGCTCATCCCGCATGGCACGAATATAGATAATGGTTTCAGCCGCCCGCCGCTGTTCGGGTACTTTGCTGTAAAAATCGGCACCGGCCAGGGGAAGCAGCAGCTCACCGATCGCCTGTTCACACCGGGGCAGGTTGTATTCCAGAACATAAGGCAACATCAGACTCATGCAGACTCCGTGGGGAAGATGGGTTATCGCCCCAAGCGAGTGCCCGATGGCATGGACCAGACCAACCATGGAGTTGGAAAAGGCAATGCCCGCCATGGTGGCTGATTCTGCCAGCTTCAGTCGGAGATCCTGGCTATCCGGTGTGGCAAGCACACGAAGCAGGTTTTCCCGTATGCCTTTGATCGCTGCAACGGCATAGGCATCACTGATCGGATTCTTGGCCGTCCCCAGAAACGCTTCAATGGCATGGGTCATGGCATCCATGGCGGTGGCAGCGGTGATATGCGGTGGCAATGTCAGGGTCATCCGCGGATCAAGAACCGCCACATCAGGCATCAGAAATGAAGAGCCATAAGGCACTTTACGACCCGTGGCATCATCACGAATAACCGCAACTTTGGTCACTTCTGAACCGGTACCTGCCGTGGTTGGCAGGATAAATAACGGCTTTAGTCGTTTAGTCAGTGCACCAGAACCGCTGTAAGCCAGAAGATCATCGCCACCTTCGGACACAAGAATATTGACCGCCTTTGATGTATCAATCACCGACCCACCACCAATGGCAATAATGCCATCCGCGCCATTCTCACGATAAAACCGGGTGATGGCAGATACGACACTTGTTGATGAGTCTGGCGGTACATCACTATAGACACCCGCCATCGAAACTCCGTCAACCACCAGAGCCCGCTTGACGGGCTCAATTAAACCGGCGTTGAGCACCCCGCCATCGGTAATAATCAATGGCTTCTTTACTCCAAGGCTGGCCAGTTCATAGGGTATATGCTCCAGGGCTTCATTGCCTGAAACGATTTTGACCGGATTAAAGAATTCATAATAACTGCGGCTCATTTGGCAAACACCCCCATAACAAAACCGGCAAACACGCCCAGATAGATTTGAACTGCCCCCATCAGCTTTTCCGTTAAGGAAATATCCGGGTAATGACGCATGATTTTCCGGCCTATAAACCGGGGAAGTGCGATCGCTTCCAGTCGCTCAAAGCAACGGACCAGTTTCATGGAGGCGGAAAGGTCGCCATCTACCACCATTCGTTCCCTGGCAAAAGCATCGGTTGTGCCTTCCAGAAAAGAGAGCGTATTAAAAGCGTGGGCGAGATGTTTGAATTGAATATCCACATCGGGCTTGGTTTCACTGCTTTTACGACCCGGTTTTATTCGCCCGCCACTTTTCTTCATATACAAACACGGGCCACGGGGCATAACACTCATGGAAAAGGTAAAACCATCGGGCAATGATTCGATTTCCTGCTGAATCAGCTTGTCAGTCCGACAAGCCTTAGCCAGCCCATGACCAATAAAAGCCAGCATAAAACGGACATACAAACGCTTTATGCGCCAGATAACGGGAAGGGATGGGGTCACCTGAAGCTCCTGCCAGCGAACCGCCGGACAATAATTATTGTTGTTATTTCCGGGTGACATTATCCACAATCAGAAGATGGTCGGCTATATAGGGAGTGTTATTCAGGACAATGAAATAGATTTAGCACATAAAAAAAAGCCCAGTTGATTGCTCAACTGGGCTTTTCTGTTGGGTGCCTGGCGATGACCTACTCTCACATGGGGAGACCCCACACTACCATCGGCGATCGGTCATTTCACTGCTGAGTTCGGGATGGGATCAGGTGGTTCTAACCTTCTATGGTCGCCAGGCTAATTAGATACTAGAGACTAGAAACCAGTCTCTAGATGGAATCCTTTAATTAAGCTGCTTTCTTGCTTCACACTCTATGCGTATGGCTCCAACTGACAACTGGCCACTGACCACTGTCAACTGATTCGCAAATCGCTTTGGCGTTATATGGTCAAGCCGCACGAGTCATTAGTATTGGTTAGCTCAATGCCTCA
>NZ_JBLYNV010000077.1:0-21387 GCF_049310165.1 Endozoicomonas sp. ALE010
ACCGGGAGCGTATCGCCGAGCTCCTCAAAGGTGCGGATATGGTCTTTATTGCCGCGGGCATGGGCGGTGGTACGGGGACCGGCGCAGCTCCGGTGGTTGCCGAGATAGCCCGGGAGCTTGGCGCACTGACCGTGGCCGTGGTCACGAAGCCATTCGGTTTTGAAGGCAAGCGCAGAATGGCGATTGCCGAAGAAGGTCTTAAAGAGCTTCAGGAACATGTGGATTCGCTGATTACCATTCCCAATGAAAAGTTACTGCCAGTGCTTGGCAGTGATGTCAGTCTGCTCAATGCCTTTGGTGCTGCCAATGATGTTCTGCTGGGTGCGGTGCAGGGTATTTCTGAACTGATTACCCGTGATGGTCTTATCAACGTTGACTTTGCCGATGTTCGCACAGTGATGTCAGAAATGGGTATGGCGATGATGGGTACCGGAGTTGCCACGGGTAGCGGCCGTGCTGCAGAGGCAGCCGAGAAAGCCATCCGCAGTCCGCTGCTGGAAGACGTGGACCTGCAGGGAGCCAAGGGTGTTCTGGTTAACATTACTGCCGGCCTTGACTTTACCGTTGGTGAGTACAACCAGGTAGGCGACGTTGTAAGTCAGTTTGCGTCTAACGATGCAACCGTTGTTATCGGTACTGTTATTGACTCGGAATTAACGGACGAGCTGCGGGTAACTGTCGTGGCAACCGGTATTGGTGCTGGCGGCGTTGCCAGGGAACAGTTGAAGGTGGTTGAAAAAGCACCGCCAAAAAACAAAGACGGCACACCTGACTATGGCAGGCTGGACATTTCTCCTCTGTTGCGTGACAAAAAGAAGGAGGAAGAGGAAGTGAGTCCGCGGGAAGAAGGTAAACGGGCAGCGGTGGCGACCGGAGATAGTGTCGATTACCTCGATATACCGGCATTTCTAAGGCGTCAGGCGGATTAATCAGGGCGTATAAATGCGAACTTGTCTCAATTGTTACTTTTGTTACAATGTGACGTTGCATCCAAATAACAGGGACCTTTCAGGTCGCGGAACAGCGTTATCATGATCAGACAGCGTACACTGAAAAATATTATTCGTGCTACGGGCGTGGGCCTTCACTCCGGTGAAAAGGTTTACCTTACTCTTAAGCCTGCTCCTGTAGATACCGGCATCATTTTCTGTCGTACAGACCTTGACCCGGTCATTGAAATTCCGGCACATGCCCTGAATGTCGGGCAGACGACACTGTGCACGTCTTTGCATAAAGACGGCACCCGAATTGACACTGTTGAACACCTTCTCTCCGCCCTGGCCGGGCTGGGTATTGATAATGCCTGCGTTGAGGTCAGTGCCCACGAAGTTCCCATTATGGACGGCAGCGCTGGTCCATTCGTATTCCTGCTACAGTCCGCAGGTATCCAGGAGCAGAATGCGCCCAAGAAGTTCATTCGCATCAAAGAAGCTGTGACGGTGACGGATGGGGATAAAACGGCAACCTTCAAACCATACGACGGTTTCAAAGTAAGTTTCACCATTGACTTTGATCATCCTGTTTTCAAAAGCCGCTCCCAGACAGCGTCGATTGACTTCTCCAGTACCTCTTTTGTGAAGGAAGTCAGCAGGGCCCGTACTTTCGGTTTTATGCGTGATGTCGAGTACCTGCGTTCCCAAAATCTGGCCCTTGGCGGCAGCGTGGATAATGTGGTTGTTGTCGATGAGTACCGAATTCTCAATGAAGATGGCCTCCGCTATCACGATGAGTTTGTCAAGCACAAGATGCTGGACGCGATCGGCGACCTTTATTTGCTGGGGCATAGTTTGATTGGTCAGTTCATCGGTCATAAATCTGGCCATGAACTTAACAATAAACTGGTTAGAACATTGCTTGCCAATGAGAAATTATGGGAGATAGTGACTTTCGAAGAGGCTGAGGTTTCTCCGATCTCCTATCAGAAGCCCGTTGCTGTAACGGCCTGATGACTGCTTTTTGAATTAATGCTGATCTGTTACGTGATTTTTTGCGAGGCTGGACAATTTTAGTCTTGAATCAGGCCACAATATAATAGTGGCCTTTTTTCTAAGTAAAAAGTCTTTATCCCGAACTGGTTTCTGATAAGTGCATGTTGTTCAAGAGTACTGTTTTTTTGACCTTGAACTGTCGTTGACCGCATTAAAAAATACCGTTTTATAACGATAACATCAGTATCAGGTGGCTCCTAGGCAGAGTGGGATGTAGACGAGCGTAGCTGTAGAAGTGGGGAAATCCGTCCTCTGGTTCTGTATTTTGCATGCTCCTGAAATACAATAGTGGAGATATGCTGCGGGTTTGGCATTAAGGGTTGCTGATGAAAATTATTGTTGTTAACCAGGATCATTCTCGAACCCGAACTTATTCCGGAAGTGGAAAACGGGTAGGGGTTCTGTTTTTCTGTGCTTTTTTGCTCTCCATGGCCGTTGGTGGTGGCGCAATGTATGCCTGGTTGACCAATAACCAGGAGCACATGTTAACCAGTGAGGGCGTTAAAAACTGGAAACAGGTTCTGGATACACAGCAACAGGATCTTGGCCTGGTTCGTCAGCAGGCGCAAAACCAGCTGGATGCCCTGATGCTCAGGCTGTCTGAACTTCAGGGGCGTATGACCCGACTGGATGCCCTTGGCGAACGCCTTACCAGCAAGGCAAAACTGGATGACGGTGAGTTTGACTTCAATGAAGTGCCTGCACTGGGTGGCCCTCAGGAGTTTGCTGAAGCAGAAGTAGCCTACAGCAAGGTAAGTCTGATTGAGGCTATTGATCAATTGGCGGATCAGATCGATAACCGCGAAGAACAGCTGGACCTTCTGGATAATCTTATTGCCAACAGAACCCTTCACGACGATGCATTTCTGGCGGGGTTGCCCGTCAGAAAAGGCTGGCTCTCTTCCCGTTATGGTCGCCGTACCGACCCGTTTACCGGTAAGGGTGCCTGGCATAATGGTGTGGATTTTGCCGGTAAGCGCGGCTCAGACATTATTTCCGTGGCGGCAGGTGTTGTTGTCTGGTCAGGCACCCGCTCAGGCTTTGGGCTTCTGGTGGAGGTCAATCATGGCAATGGTTATCTGACACGTTATGCCCACAATGATGAAAACCTGGTCAAGGTCGGTGATATTGTCACCAGAGGGCAGGCCATTGCCAAAATGGGCAGTTCCGGGCGGTCAACCGGACCACATGTCCACTTTGAGGTTTTGAAAAATGGCAAGCCTCAGGACCCTTCGAGATATATCTACAGAGCAAGTAAGTAGAATTTAAGGCTGATTTTTTTCTTGCTCAGGGCGGGTATTCTTTAACTTCAGCTTTCAGTCGAGAAATACCCGCAGGTAGCGATCGAAGGCTCCGGTTTCTACCAGGAAGGCATCGTGGCCATATTGGGAGGGGTGATTGATATAGTGACAGTCCACCCGTCCCTTTAGCAGACCCTGGTACAGCTCTTGCTGTTGTTGCGGAGTGAACAGAATATCACTCTCTACCGAAATTACTGTGGTTTTAGCGGTGATTCTGCCGAAAGTGGCTGCGAGCGATTCGTATTGTTGCGTCACATCATATCGGTCCATTGCGGCGGTCAGCACCAAATAGCGATTGGCATCGAAGCTGCGGCAAAACAGATCGGCGTTATAATCCATATAGCTGTTGATTTCATCATCACGCATACCGATGTTGTTGAAACTATTGAAGCGTCGGTTCCATTCGGCGGCGTTACGATAAGTATAAAGCCCAAGCTTTCGTGCCAATCGAAATCCATTCAGCTGGGCATCCGGTTCATAATTGCCATCTTGAAAAGCCGGATCCAGCCGAATCGATTCCTGCTGGATCCGACGGTTAGCAATATTGGCCGGATATGCCTTATAGGACGAACTGGTCAACAGTAACCTTTGCACCGAATCGGGGTAAGCAATTGCCCAGGTCAGTGAAACCATAGCGCCCATTGAGTTACCGATCATGGCATACAGTCTCTCAATGCCGAGGTGGTCCAGCAATAACTTCTGACTGTGCACCATGTCTTCCATCATCACCTCCGGAAAGTCCCCTGCCCAGGGCTTGCTGGTCACCTGATTAGTGGTCACCGGACTGGTTGAACCAAAACAACTGCCCAAATTGTTGATGCAAATAACATGATACCTGTCGGTATCAATCGCTTTGCCCGGTCCCACCATGGCCTGCCACCAACCCTTTTTCGGATTGGCTTTAGTGGCAGCGACATGGGGCCCGACACTCAAGGCATGATGAATCAGAACAACATTATCCCTTTGCTTATTCAAATGGCCGAACGTTTCGTAACACAACTGCCAGTGTTCCAATACCCGGCCATTGGCAAGGGTGAACGGCTCCGTACTTGTAAACAGGCTGGAGCCGTCTTCGAGGTTCTGTATCGAATAACTCAAGACAGTATTACTTTAAAGTTTCCAGTACTTCGTCGTCTGAGCCTTCGGCTATATCATCAAACAGGAAAGTAGACATGTAACGTTCGCCGGTATCCGGCAACATGGCCAGAATGGTAGAGCCTTCAGGTGCAGTTTCAGCCACTTCAAGTGCAGTCGCAACCGTTGCACCGGCAGAGATACCACAGAAGATGCCTTCTTTGCGGGCCAGTTCAAGTGCGCTATCACGGGCAACCACATCATCAACCGGCAATACTTCATCAATAACTTCACGGTTAAGGACCGGGGCGATAAAATCCGGTGTCCAACCCTGAATCTTGTGCGGTGCCCACTCTTTGCCACTGAGCAATGCCGCACCGGCAGGTTCGGTGCAGATGATTTTGATGTCTGGACGGGCAGCCTTAAGTACTTCACCGACACCGGTGATGGTACCGCCAGTGCCGTAACCACTGACAAAATAATCCAGCCGCTTGCCGGCAAAATCCTGCAAAATTTCAGGGGCGGTGGTGTTCCGGTGATATTCAGGATTGGCTTCGTTTTCAAACTGTCGAGCCAGGAACCAGCCGTTTTTCTCGGACAACTCTTTGGCAACCCGCACCATGCCAGTACCACGCTCGGCAGCCGGCGTCAGTACAACTTTGGCACCCAGGGCACGCATGATTTTGCGTCGCTCAACAGAGAATGTTTCGGTCATAACCGCCACAAAAGGATGGTTCAATGCCGCACACACCATGGCCATGGCGATACCTGTATTACCGGAGGTCGCTTCAACGACGGTTTGCCCTTCTTCAAGTTCACCTTTTTGCCGGGCGTCGTTGATGATGGCAAATGCCAATCGGTCCTTTACAGAGGCCATAGGGTTAAAGTACTCGGCTTTCACGTAGAAGTTGATGTGTGCCGGTGCCAGGCGATTGATTTTAACGATGGGAGTCTGGCCGATTGTTTCTAAAATAGAATTGTAAATCATAAGGGTATGTCTCTTGCTGCCGCCCCGGTTGATATTTTTCTGAACTCTGTTGCCAAAGGACTGCTCAGATTCTCAGGCGCACCAGTATGCCGTCAGTTCAATACCAGTGCAAAAATCCAAACCAGCTTGAAAGCATTGAATATTTTTTACCGACTCAGCTTAATGGACAGCACAGAAATACAGCTAATATAGGTGAGACTTTGCCGTGATTGTCATAGAATGTTGGACTATTGTGCGCTTGTCTGCTCCGGCCCGGATTTGTCGGTAGGAGGACAGCTCCGGAAACAGAGTGTGAGACTGTTAACAACTTATGTTTGCTTCGTTAATTAAGAAAGTTATTGGTAGCCGGAATGACCGCCAGCTGAAACGGATGGGTAAGATTGTCAAATCAATCAATGCCCTGGAAGAAAGCCTGGCGGCTTTGAGCGACGATGAGCTGAAGGCTAAAACCGGAGAGTTTCGCGAGCGCTTCAACAAAGGCGAAACCCTTGATGACCTGTTGCCTGAGGCGTTTGCTGTGGTTCGTGAGGCGGGCAAGCGGGTGATGGGCATGCGTCATTTTGATGTCCAGCTTATTGGTGGCATGACCCTCCATGAAGGGCGCATTGCCGAGATGCGCACCGGTGAAGGTAAGACACTGGTGGCCACCCTGCCTGCTTATTTGAACGCCATTCCCGGTCAGGGCGTTCATGTGGTTACCGTGAATGATTATCTGGCCCGTCGTGATGCGAACTGGATGCGCCCGCTCTATGAGTTTCTGGGGATGAGCGTGGGCATTGTTGTTCCGCAGCAGGATCCGGAAGAGAAGCGTCAGGCTTATCAGGCGGATATCACCTACGGAACCAATAACGAGTTTGGTTTTGACTACCTTCGTGACAATATGGCCTTCCGGAAGGAAGATCGCTTCCAGCGTGATCTCTTCTTCTCCATTGTCGATGAGGTTGACTCGATTCTGATTGATGAGGCCAGAACACCGCTGATTATTTCCGGTCCGGCTGAAGACTCCTCAGAACTTTATAAAAAGATGAATCAGCTGGTTCCCAGGCTGCAACGGCAGGAGCCCATTCCTGAAGACCAGGATCCCAATACCGTTGAATTTACCGGTCATTACTCAGTCGATGAGAAGACCCGCCAGGTTGAGTTGAATGAACTGGGCCATCAGTTTATTGAAGAGCTGCTGCAACAGGAAGGTTTGTTGCCGGAAGGGGAAAGCCTTTACGCCTCCAACAACCTGAACCTGCTGCACCATGCGAACTCAGCCCTGAAAGCCCATGTGCTGTTTAACCGCAATGTGGAATACATTGTGCAGAATAATGAAGTTCTGCTGGTGGATGAGCACACCGGTCGTACCATGCCGGGCCGTCGTCTCTCGGAAGGTCTCCATCAGGCGATTGAAGCGAAAGAAGGGCTGCGCATTCAGGCGGAGAGCCAGACTCTGGCTTCCACAACGTTCCAGAATTATTTCCGGAATTATGACAAGCTCTCCGGCATGACCGGTACTGCCGATACCGAAGCGTTCGAGTTCCGTCAGATTTATGGCCTCGACGTGATTGTTATTCCTACCCACAAGGAGATGGTTCGTCAGGATGGCAATGATCTCGTCTATCTGACGATCGCGGAAAAATACGACGCCATTATTGAAGATATCAAGGAAACGGTGAAAGCTGAGCGTCCGGTTCTGGTGGGTACGGCGTCTATCGACTCTTCTGAGCATCTGTCCAAAGCTCTTGATAAAGCGGGCATTGCTCACCAGGTACTGAATGCCAAATTCCATGAGAAAGAAGCCGATATCATCGCCCAGGCTGGTCGCCCCGGTGCGGTCACCATCGCCACCAATATGGCGGGCCGTGGTACCGATATCATGCTGGGCGGTAACTGGAAGGCAGAAGTTGCCGAGCTGGGTAGCCCGGCCCAGGAGCAAATTGATCAGATCAAAGCGGATTGGCAGAAACGCCACATGGCGGTGCTTGAAGCCGGTGGTCTGCATATTATCGGTACCGAGCGTCACGAGTCACGACGTATTGATAACCAGTTAAGAGGCCGTTCCGGTCGTCAGGGCGACCCGGGCTCTTCCCGTTTTTATCTGTCTCTGGAAGACAGCCTGATGCGGATTTTCGCTTCTGAGCGGGTCAAGAACTTTATGAAAGCCCTGGGCATGGAAAAAGGTGAAGCCATTGAACACCGCATGGTGACCAATGCCATCGAAAAAGCCCAGCGTAAAGTGGAAGGTCGCAACTTTGATATTCGTAAGCAGCTGCTGGAATATGATGATGTTGCCAATGACCAGCGTAAGGTCATTTATCATCAACGGGATGAACTGCTCAGTGCAGAGGATGTTTCTTCCAGTATTGAAGCACTGCGTGAAGACGTGGTCAGTGGCCTGATCAGTCAGCACATTCCACCCCAGAGCCTGGAAGAGCAGTGGGATGTGAAAGGTCTGGAAGAGAAACTGGCCAGCGAGCTCAATGAGCGTATGCCGGTTCAGCAGTGGCTGGATGAAGATGATCGTCTGGATGAAGAGGCGCTCCGTGAGCGTATTCTCCAGGGGGTAATCGATTCCTACCGCAAGAAGGAAGAATTGGCCGGTGCTGAAGTTCTGCGCAACTTTGAAAAGCATATTCTGCTGCGGATTCTGGATGACAAGTGGAAAGAGCATCTGGCCACCATGGACCACCTGAGACAGGGTATTCATCTCCGTGGTTATGCCCAGAAGAACCCCAAGCAGGAATACAAGCGTGAGGCGTTTGAGTTATTCCAGCAGATGCTTGAGGATATCAAGTACGACACGATTCGTATTATCTCCCATGTACAGGTGCAGGAAGATGATCGAACCGCTGAGATGGAACGTCAGCGTCGTGAGGAAATGGCCCGGAGAATGCAGTTTGAGCATGCCAGGGCCCAGGGTGTAGAAGCAGAAGCAACCGGGCAGGAAGCACCTGAAGAGGAAGCACACCAGCCATTTGTCCGGGAAGGGCGTAAAGTGGGGCGGAACGATCCGTGTCCATGTGGTTCCGGTAAGAAGTTTAAACAGTGCCACGGTAAAATTGCCTGATCAGGGCAGGTAACTTAAACTGCGGGTCAGCTTTAACAGGCTGACCCGTTTTTGTTTGTGCATCAGCATCTGCTCAAGGCGTAACAACAAAATCAGTCAAGAATAAGCAGCGATATCACCAATGGAGTCAATCATGGCAACGGGTTCTGGGGAATGGGCGGCAGTGAAACCGGTCAGGGGCTTTCGCCTGGGAACGGCTATGGCGGGGATCAGAAAACCCGGCCGCCGGGATCTTGTGGTTATGAACTGGGATAAGGGCAGCTCCGTGGCCGGGGTTTTTACCCTTAACCGCTTCTGTGCGGCCCCGGTTCATTTAAGCCGTGAGCGCTTAACCGGTGATCCCCGTTACTTTCTGATTAACACCGGCAATGCCAATGCAGGCACCGGTGAACAGGGAATGGCGGCAGCCAGGCTGACGTCATCCGAGCTGGCGACGTTGTCCAGCGTTAATGAGTGTCAGGTCCTGCCGTTTTCAACCGGCGTGATTGGTGAGCAGCTTCCGGTCAATACGCTCTGTGCAGCGCTACCAGCGGCGCTGTCTGATTTGCAAGAAGATAACTGGTTGCATGCCGCTGAAGGCATCATGACCACCGATACGCGACCTAAAGGCAGCAGTCGCCAATTTCAACATGAGGGAACCACCTATACGGTCTCCGGAATCAGTAAGGGTGCCGGAATGATCAAACCCAATATGGGCACCATGCTGGCTTATATCGCAACGGATGCGGCGGTTGAACAAACGTTTTTGCAAAACCTGTTGTTGGACATTACCAACCAATCCTTTAACCGGATCACCATCGATGGTGATACATCGACCAATGACAGCTTTATGGTGGTTGCCACAGGGGCGGCTGGTAATGATCCAATCACTGCCCGAGATTCCGGGTTGGCCGGGAAGTTAGCGGTGAGCCTTCGCGAGGTGGCCGTTGAGCTTGCCCAGGCAATTGTCAGGGATGGCGAGGGAGCCACCAAATTTGTCACTGTAAAAGTGGCAGAGGCGGCCACCCATCAGGACGCCCTGGAAGTGGCTTATACCGTCGCCCATTCGCCACTGGTTAAAACTGCCCTGTTTGCCAGTGACCCAAACTGGGGGCGAATTCTGGCAGCGGTTGGCCGGGCCGACATTCCTACGCTTGAGATTGACCGTGTATCCATCTGGCTGGGGGATACCGCCATTGTTGACTGCGGCCAGCCCGCAGTGGGTTATACCGAAGAGGCCGGCCAGAAAGTGATGGATCAGGAGGACATCCTGATCAGGATTTCCCTGGGCGCAGGCCATTGCACCGAAGAGATCTGGACGACCGATTTATCCCATGAGTATGTAAAGATCAATGCCGAGTATCGCACCTGAATCCATTGCCCCAATGATTATTGACAATAGAAACGTGGTTCATGTGGCAGTTGCTGTGATTCTTGGGGACGATGGCCGGGTTTTACTGGCCAAACGTCCTGAAGATAAACACATGGGCGGATTATGGGAGTTTCCCGGCGGTAAAGTCGAGCCCGGGGAAGATATCAGGGTCGCCCTGAGCCGGGAACTTCGCGAAGAGCTGGATATCGGCGTTGCCACTTTTTCACCACTCATCAAAATTCGCCATGACTACCCTGATAAGTCCGTATTACTGGATACCTGGGTGGTCAGTGGTATTCAGGGCGAGCCGAAAGGTAATGAAGGTCAGTTGATTCGGTGGGTTGAGAAGGATTGTCTTAATGACTATGAGTTTCCTGAAGCCAATAAGGTGATTCTCCGGGCGCTGCAACTTCCTGACCATTATATGATTACCGGGCATTTTGCGGAAAAAGAAGCACTCTTTAACAGCGTTTTGGCAGCGCTGGATAACGGTATTCGCCTGATTCAATTTCGGGCTCATTGGCTTGAGGCGGGTGACTATCTCCGGCTGGCACGGGAACTATCAAGTTTCGTTCTGGCCGCTGGTGGGACGCTGATCATCAAAGGGGATCTCTCCCTTTTGTCAGAGTCATGGTGCCATGGACTGCATTTGACCTCCCGTCAGCTGGGTTTGCCGGTTAAACCTGAAAAGCGCCATAGCGGCCAGCTTCTGGTCGCCTCATGTCACGATAAGGCGCAGATCAAAGCGGCTGAGGCAATGGCGGTGGACTTTATTACCCTGTCACCGGTCAAGGCAACCGCTTCCCATCCTGAGGCCAGCCCTCTTGGGTTGGAGCGGGCTAAAATGCTGACTGGCATGGCAAAAGTCCCTGTGTTCTGGCTTGGGGGGATGAATCCAGAAGATGCGCATCTTGCCCGGCAGCTGGGTGCCCGGGGAATTGCCGCCATTCAGGCTTTTTGGGGCTGATTTTCTCTGGCTTCGGAACGCCTGATCAGAGCTATAGGGCCTATCAATTATTGGTCAGTTTTGCTTTTATTATGATTTTTAAATAACTAGAAATTATTTAATTTCTAAAAATTATAACTGACTATTGAACCAACTCATAATTTTCCTCTCTAAAACACCAGTATCACTTAAAAAAATCACAAACAACCAATAGAGGAAGTTATTATGCCTAGTTCAATCGGTGCACCTGCACCTCAAGTAATCGTTGTGGAACCCCACAAAAGAGATTGGACCATCGTGAGATGGTGCCACAAAGTTGCCGATAGTGTTTCCAGAAAATTTGACGAAGGAAGTACATTCGGAAAATGGCTTGGACGTGCAGTTGCAGCAGTCTTTGTGCCTTTTGGAATCTTGCCTTCCCTGGTTGGTGATGCCATCCACGGTATTAGAGGTAAAGACCTTTCTGACAGGCGTGTTGAAACCACACAGGCAGTTGAAAAGAAAATTCCAACCATGGAAGAATTTGCGGCCCTGAAAGCGGATAAAGAAGCACTGATAGCGGATAAAGAAGCACTGCTTAAGAGGGTTTCTGCTGCAGAAGCGGATGCCAGGCAAGCAAAGCTTGAAAAAGAGGACCTTAATATTTGTGCTGAAAGTCAAGCTGACGCTCTGGTTCGTATTGCTCATGAAGAAAAGCAAGAGCTTTTAAAGAAGGCACAGGATAAATTCAATAAAGAGCGCGAATCTAAAGTTCGTTGTATCCGTAGGCAGCATAAGGAGCTTCAATTCAACGGCGTAAGATTAAAACGGCAGGAAAGAATACTGAAAGAACTGCAGACGGATCGGGAAAACTACAAGGCTGTTGCTATTCATCATAAGAATAAAACTGAAAGTTTAAGGAGTATCGTAGGTATTAATTTTCTACATGCTTTCAGAGAAACAAATAGGTCTATTTCTACGGAGAAAGAGTTGGTAAGGGAACAGAAAATAACCCGTTTTATGGCAGAAGAGTTGACGAAGGAACGGCAAAAAACCTGGCAAGAGAAATATCTGAATGACCTTTTTAAAGATTTCAAAGTTAAGCATGATTCGAAAGATTCGAAAGATTCGAAAGATGTGCTGGCTGAGGAAAATTTGGTAAGTCGTGAAGAGTTGCAAAATTTAGATATTAACTCTGTTGTAAAGGTTGAAATGAATGAGGATGGGAAGGATCCAATCTTTAACCTTACCGTTTTAGCGCCGGGGGCTGTTAAGAGGGTTGTTAGTATCAATTTAAGCCAGTTGAACATTTTGTTGGATCGCATGGATCAATTTTATAATGAAAGGGTGGATTTTGAAGAAGGTGTTCATGTTGCCTTTAAGGCTCTGGAGGAGTGTGCCAGGGAATCAGAGTCAAAAATTAATGGTCTTGGGCAGATCAACGAAGAGGATTTTGACTCGCATTCCGTCGATGATAATGCAGGTAAAGCTGAAGGCATTGAAGGCATTGAAGGCGGTGAAGGTGAGCAGCCTTTGTCGTTTGATAATTCTGCCCTGTATTTTCAACCGGAAGAACCTGCTGTGATCCTCTTGTCTCCGCTGGGTCAAAATGCCACTGGAAACCAACCTGGTGCAGAGGTTTCTGTTGATAAGCAAGATTCGGAATCTGTGAAGACTAATAATGGTGAAGAGGGGGTATAAATCTTCGCGACTCACCTGATCTCAAGCCATCGTTTGCCCATGGCAGCAAAGCTTGAAAATTAGTGCCATAAACCGGGGATATCCCCGGTTTTTTTATTGGCTTGCATGTCGTCTTGAGCGTCAACAGGCCCTGAACATGACTACTTAATGCCGGGTGGGCACCTCATCAAGCTCCTGGGACATCAGGTCATCAAAGGCCGGATCACCCGGAATGGTATGTTCTTCTTTTGCCCAGGCACCAAAGTCAATCAGCTTGCAGCGTTCTGAGCAAAAGGGACGGTACTTGCTTTCGGGAACCCACTTCACGGCTGTTCCGCACTGTGGGCATTTAACGGTTTTGGTCATGTGCTAGCCAGATAGACTTGGAAAAGGTATATCGCCTCAATTCACCACAGGTGGCTGTGGCGGAGGTGCGTCCTGAATTTTGGGTTTGGAGCTGCCAATCAGGCCGAAGGTCAGGGTGCTCCAGATGGATGGATCCACATCTTCAAACACCTTGTATCCTACAAAATTGCCATTCTTGTCCAGTGCCGGGTGGTTCGGGTAGTTCAGCCTCAACACCTCCAGGGCCTCACCGGCGGGTTCTGGCAGTTCCAGATGTTGATAGCCTTCGACCATTATGGCCAGGGCTTCGGGAACGGCAGGTGTCTGTTGCATATTCTCGACAACATAGCGCCCACGGTTGACCGCAGCGACATAGGCCTTACGTTTCAGATAATAGTTAGCGGCATGAATTTCATACTCGGCCAGCCGGTTACGGAGGGCAACCATGCGCTGGCGGGCATCCGGCACGTATTTACTCTCGGGGTAACGGCTCAGCAATTCAGAAAACTCGTTAAATGATACCCGGGCCTGGCCAGGGTCACGGCGGGTCAGATCCATTGGCAGGTATCGCTCCAGCAGACCCATGGACGCAGTGTTGGACGCCAGCCCTTTGATGTAATAGGCGTAGTCTGCATCAGGGTGTTGCGGGTGCAGGCGGATAAAACGGTCAGCGGCAGCCCTGGAGGCTTCCGGCTCGGCATTTTTGAAATAGGCGTAAATGATATCCAGTTGTGCCTGTTCAGCAAATGAACCAAAAGGATAGCGGGACTCCAGGGTTCTCAGAGATTTAATGGCTTCGGAATAGCGACCGTCCTCAAGCGCCTTGCTGGACAGTTGGTAAAGCTCAGGCTCAGACAGGGCTTCCGGGAGTTGCTCTTTATTTTCGGTGGATGCACAGCCCGCCAGAAGGATAGTGGCAAACACCATCAAAATGGATCTGGTGAGAAACGGGGGCAGTACCCTGGGCAATTTTGCAGTCAAGATGGTCATGGTGTTGATTGGTTTCCGTACTTGTCCCGTGCTCTTTACACATCATTTTCTGTCGCTTTCGACAACCACTCAGGCTTCAGAGTCTTCTTGTGATAAACTCTTCAAACCGATAAAAAGACTTACTAAAGCTGCATTTAAACATAGTCTGCCGGAAAACGAAAAGACAAGATTTTACGGCGTTCTGGTTACAGGTATGTGCGGTTTGCGTTGTCGGTACTGAAAGTAGATTTATGAACTGAGTGTTGCTGAATGGGCGAAGTTACTAAACATGTCATCAAAGAGAGTGTCACGGTGCCTGATGATCAGGGTGGTCGTCGATTTGATCAGATAGCGGCGGCCTGTTTTCCGGAGTTTTCCAGGGCCCGGCTTCAGGAGTGGATTCGTGAGGGCTTTCTGGTGGTGGATGGCGATGCCCGAAAACCAAAAGAGAAGCTCTATGGCGGGGAACAGTTATCTCTGTCCGTTGAGGTTCAGCCTGAAGGGCAATGGACGGCGGAAAATATCCCGTTGAACGTTGTTTATCAGGATAACCATATCATGGTGATCAATAAGCCAGCAGGTCTGGTGGTGCATCCCGCTGCAGGAAATTATACTGGGACGCTGCTCAACGCCCTGTTGTATCACTATCCGGATAATGCAGCGTTGCCCCGGGCTGGCATTGTCCACCGGCTGGATAAGGATACCACCGGCCTGATGGTGGTTGCCCGTTCCCCGGCAGCGCACACCGACCTTGTTGCACAGCTGCAGGATCGTACGGTTCATCGCGAATATGAGGCGGTTGTGCGAGGGGTAATGACGGGAGGGGGTGTGGTTGATGCACCGATCGGCCGACACCCGCAAAACCGCTTGAAGATGGCCGTTGTGCGCGGTGGCAAACCGTCTGTTACCCATTACCGGGTAGTGAAACGTTATAAGGCGCACACCCATATCCGACTTAACCTGCAAACGGGCAGAACTCATCAGATCCGTGTGCATATGAGTCACCAGCACTTCCCCCTGGTGGGTGATGACCTTTACGGTGGGGGGCTTAAGTTGCCCAAGTCATGCCCGGCTGCGTTGGAAGTCGTTCTGAGAGCATTCAGACGACAGGCCCTTCATGCCCGTCAGCTTGGTCTGATACATCCGGCCACGGGTGAGTATATGGAATGGGAGGTGCCCCTGACCGATGATTTCCAAATGTTATTGGACAGTCTGGCTGCCAATGAGCCGCTCTCAGATTAAGGCAGAGGAGAATGTGAGTGAGCAGTGAGCGCTTCCTCTGGGCCGACTGGCCTGCACCGGAGGGTGTTAAAGCGTTAGTGACTACCCGAAAGGGTGGGCTGAGTGACGCTGGTTTTTCCAGCTTCAACCTCGGGCTCTACTGTGGTGATGATCAGGACACGGTTCGGGCAAACCGGCAGCGACTGGAGCAGGACCTTGATCTGACAACATCCCCGCTGTGGTTAAGACAGGTGCATGGTGTTGCCGTTGCTGATGCCAATGCTGATCAGCAGGAAACGGAAGCAGATGCTTCGGTTTCCCGCCAACCGGGAGCAGCCTGTGCTGTGCTGACGGCAGACTGTTTACCGGTTCTGTTCTGTAACCTGGAAGGAACGGTGGTCGCGGCCGCTCATGCTGGCTGGAAAGGGTTAGTGGGCGGGGTTCTTGAAGCGACGGTGCATTCCATGGCAGTGCCACCCCAAACCGTTATGGCCTGGCTGGGGCCTGCCATCGGTCAGCATAATTTTGAGGTTGGACCGGAAGTCAGGGAGCAGTTCCTGGCGGAAGATGCTGGTTGCTCTGAAGCATTTATTCCCGGCCGTGGTGATCGCTGGTTTGCCGATCTTTATTTGCTGGCGCGCAGGCGGCTGAGCAGGCTTGGCATTAACAAGGTGTACGGTGGTGAGTTCTGTAGTTATGACCAGTCTGATCTTTTCTATTCTTACCGTCGCGATGGAAATGCGTCGGGAAGGATGGCCTCCCTGATCTGGAGAGTGCCATCTCTGGCCTGATACAGACCTCCCCGGAGCCTTTTGCCTTCCCGCTTAAATGTTTCCTGCTTCTGTTTCGGGGAGGGGAAAGGTTCATTCAGGAATGGGGGGGAGTGGTTTGGTATAGGTGCGGTTAGCAGTCCAATGGTGGTCATGGGATTCTGAAGCCTATTGTTTATCGGTGTCGGGTTTGATCAGACAACGGTTGTCTTGTGGGTAACAGTTATCTGCTGGCTCAGATATCGGTTGGAAAGTGCTCATAAGGGGCGTCTCTGGTGCTGGTTCTACTTTGCGAACAGCCAGTTCGATCCATTGGCTTTCTGAGGGTACTTGCGCAATGGATGTTTTTCTTACGAAGTCTCCGGTCAGGTTATCGAAACTTTGTAAATGCCGGGTTGGTGAACTTATTGTTGCTATTTGTCCGTGTTTAAACTGGTTAATGGTGTTTGGTGGTTTTTTTTGGTAGGCATCTGTTGGAGTCGAAACATTTTGAGGGTTTTGCCGGTTGAAATTTAACCGGCTGATCCCAGCTAAACAGTTCATCAGTTCATTCTCATTATGGTGGGTTCAAAAAGAGCAGACTGGCAATAAGCGTGATTGGTTCCTGTTGATTAAATAAAAAGATGTTTTCGCAGTTACGATTTACTGTTCATCCTTGAAATGCCACACACCAGCACTATATAGATACCTAACCATATGAAATCATCTGTTTCTGGCTATTTAAAAGTAAAAACCGGAAGTGAGATCATGAGTAGGAGAAGGTCATTATGAGAATGGATCGGCTGACCAGCAAACTCCAGTCAGCTCTGTCTGATGCCCAGTCTCTGGCTATTGGCAAAGATAACAGTCAGATTGAGCCCGTCCACCTTTTGCTTGCGCTCATCGACCAGAAGGGAGGCTCGGTCAAGCCTCTGCTGATGCAGGTCGGCTTTGATGTGAACACCCTTCGTGGTGAGCTGACCGACATGCTGGAACAGCTGGCCAGGGTGTCATCGCCGACCGGTGATATTCAGACGTCCCAGGCCCTCTATCGAATGCTGAACCTTGCGGACAAAAAAGCACAGCAGGCCAGTGACCAGTTTATTTCCAGTGAAACCATGCTGCTGGTCATGATGGAAGACAGTGGTCCGCTGGGCAAATTACTGAGCAGTCAGGGAGTCAGCCAGAAAGCGCTGGAAAACGCTATTAAAAATATTCGCGGAGGCGCGTCTATTGACGACCCGAATGCGGAAGATTCCCGAAACTCCCTGAGCAAATACACCATTGATCTGACCGAACGTGCAGAAGTGGGTAAGCTGGATCCGGTCATTGGCCGGGATGATGAAATCCGGCGGACGATCCAGGTTCTGCAACGAAGAACCAAAAATAATCCGGTGATTATTGGAGAGCCGGGCGTCGGTAAAACCGCCATTGTTGAAGGACTGGCCCAGCGTATCGTCAATGGTGAAGTGCCTGAAGGTTTGAAAGGAAAAAGGCTGCTATCGCTGGATATGGGCGCATTGATCGCTGGTGCCAAGTTCCGTGGCGAGTTTGAAGAGCGGCTGAAGTCAGTGCTGAATGACCTGGCCAAACAGGAAGGTCAGATCATCCTGTTTATTGATGAAATACATACCATGGTGGGTGCCGGTAAAGCGGATGGGGCCATGGACGCCGGGAACATGTTGAAACCTGCGCTGGCCAGGGGCGAGTTGCATTGTGTCGGTGCCACGACCCTCGATGAGTACAGACAATATATTGAGAAAGACGCGGCCCTTGAAAGGCGTTTCCAGAAGGTGCTGGTGGATGAGCCCACGGAAGAGGATGCCATCGCCATTCTCCGTGGCCTGAAGGAACGCTATGAGGCGCATCACGGGGTTGATATTACTGATCCGGCCATTATTGCTGCGGTCAAACTGTCCCAGCGTTATATCACTGATCGACAACTGCCGGATAAGGCGATTGATCTGATTGATGAGTCCGCCAGCCGTATTCGGATGGAAATGGACTCCAAGCCGGAAGCCATGGATCGACTGGAACGTCGCCTGATTCAACTCAAAATAGAACAGGAAGCCCTGAAGAAAGAAGATGATGAAGCGTCCAGGGAGCGTCTGGCCAGGCTGAATGAGCAGGTTGGTGAACTGGAGCGCGAGTACTCTGACCTGGAAGATGTCTGGAAAGCAGAAAAAGCCCAGTTGCAAGGGGGGCAGAAGCTGCGTGAAGCAAAAGAAAAACTGTTGATTGAGCTGGAAGCCGCCAGACGGGCAGGGGATTTAACCAAAATGTCTGAAATTCAGTATGGCACCCTGCCGGAACTGGATAAACAGCTGGCCCAGGCGGATGCCCTGGAAACCGGCGAACATCAGCTGCTGAGAAACCGGGTAACGGAAGAAGAGATTGCCGAAGTGGTGTCCAAATGGACAGGCATTCCGGTTGCCAAGATGCTGGAAGGCGAGAAAGAGAAGTTGCTGCGTATGGAGGATGCGCTCCATAAACGGGTGGTTGGCCAGGATGAGGCAGTGATTGCGGTTGCTAATGCGGTGCGGCGCTCCCGGGCCGGGTTAGCGGACCCCAACCGCCCTAACGGCTCCTTTATGTTCCTTGGCCCAACCGGTGTTGGTAAGACTGAGCTGTGTAAGGCGCTGGCTGAATTTCTGTTTGATACGGAAGATGCCATCGTCCGTATCGACATGTCAGAGTTTATGGAGAAGCACTCGGTTTCCCGCCTGTTAGGTGCGCCTCCGGGGTATGTAGGTTATGAGGAAGGTGGCTACCTGACCGAAGCCGTACGTCGTAAGCCGTACTCTCTGGTGTTGATGGATGAAGTTGAGAAGGCGCATCCGGATGTTTTTAATATTCTTCTGCAGGTATTGGAAGATGGTCGTCTGACCGATGGTCAGGGGAGAACGGTAGACTTTAAAAATACCGTTATTGTCATGACATCAAACCTGGGGTCTGACCTTATTCAGACCTTCCAGAACAAAGAGACCGGTGAAACCGATTTTGAACAGCTGAAGAGTACCCTGATTGAGGTGGTAGGCACGCACTTCCGGCCAGAGTTTGTTAACCGGATTGATGAGGTAGTGGTATTCCATCCGCTGGGTGCCAGCCAGATCAAATCCATCGCCAGCATACAGTTGGCTAACCTGGATCGCAGGCTGGCGGACAATAATCTACGGCTGGCGCTTTCTGATGAGGCAATGGATCAGCTGGCAGAAGTCGGTTTTGACCCGGTGTATGGTGCCCGGCCATTGAAACGGGCTATTCAACGGAGCATAGAAAACCCGCTGGCTGAAGCTATTCTATCTGGTCGATATAAACCAGGTGATACCATTAACGTGGCAGTGCAGGATGGGGCGCTGGCGTTCTCCTGATTGAGAAAACTACGGATTGAACGATTTTCCACCAGGACTTACGTTAGCGGGTATTTTTTTCAAGGGAAGGGACTGCCTGCTTCCTCAGGATACTCTTCCTCTGTTTTCTGCAATAGGATTTGCATAGAGGTATTTATATGTATCCAGTGGTTGTATCCGATCTTGATGGAACTCTGCTCACCAAACAGCATGAACTTTCTCCCAGAACCCGTGACGTCATTCGGTGCCTGAGTGAGAAAGGTATCAAATTTATTTTTGCCACTGGCCGCCACTTTCAGGATGTTGAAAGAATAAGATCACAGCTTGGCGTGGATATGTATCTGATCACCAGCAATGGTGCCAGAGTGCATAATCCGAAGGGCGAAATGATTGTTCAGCACGATATTAACCCCGAATTTGTGCAGCCATTATTGTCCCTGCGAAAACCCTTTGCAGATAAGGTTCATACCAGCGTTTATCAGGGAGAGCAGTGGCGGGTTGAGGTTGAGCATAAGGACCTACATGGGTTCAGCAAGGCGAGCGGCTTTACCTATCATATGGCTGATTTTGATGCGGTTGAAACCAGTGCCATCCAGAAGATCTTTTTTGTTGCGGAATCCCACGCTGACTTATTGCCACTGTCTGACCGGGCCCGTGAACTTTACGGTGATCAGTTTTATATGACCTACTCTCTGCCGGAGTGTTTTGAAATTATGGCACCGGGCGTTTGCAAGGGGACAGCACTGGAAGAGGTGCTGAAGCTGAAAGGTTATGGTCTGCAGGATGCCATCGCTTTTGGTGATGGTATGAATGACTTTGAGATGCTGTCCAGCGTCGGCAAAGGTGTGGTGATGGGTAATGCTGACCCATCGCTGGTGAACAGTCTGCCGGGACTTGAGCGTATTGGTCATTGTGATGACCACTCGGTGGCTGAGTACCTGGCGAAGCTCTACGGCCTTTAACTATTTCCTGTTGGTGGTCCTGGCGCATGGCTGCTTTGGCATAGCCAGCAACGGTGACCACCGTCTTCCTCGTCAGCCGTGCGCTGGCTTGTCAACAGCTTTACATCATCGTTGTTCATATCTATTGCATTTCTTTATGCTGGGTTGACATAAACCCTGGGCAGTTCATGTTATAGCGGAACTTTTACAAGAAAGAACAGTCCTAGCTTGTGATTCAATTATTCAATTATTCAATTATTCAATGACTGACCCATATTTTAACTCTCACTCCTTATATTTGGAGTTTCACAAAGCCTATGAGTCTGTTATGTCGAGCAATGGATTGGTTGTGCATGGCTGGCCGCAACATAGAGGTTTAGCATTTGGGCGGCCGGTTGAACAAACTGCACCCGTCAAGTATTTAAACCCCTTGATTCCATGTGGTGCAAGCTTCAATAGCCCATTCAGTGATGTTCATTTTAAAAACATGCCAGTCAATGTTGTTGCTTCTCATGAATCTGAACAAAGTGAACTGCCAGGCTCATCATATACACCCGGTGCATACCAACAAATCGGCCAAAATACTAAAGCGCTTACCGGTCAATCAGAAATAAGAATTGATCGGGTTTGGAGTATGGCCGGTGATGCGAATGCTCACTTATACGCCATTAATGCTAATCATCCCCCACCCACCGCAACATTGACAGGCACTGTAGGAAATAATGTTTCAGGTTCAGGGGAATTCACCTCGCAAAGCTTATCAGTTGCTGATGTTCAGCACACTCCCGATGAACCTCTGGCCACTATCCCTGATAAGACTTACCAGAAGGGTTGCACAAGGTCAGAGAAAATGAAGGCTTACCAGAAGACTTACCGTCAGTCTGAGAAGGGGAAGGCTTACTACAGGGCTTTCTTCAAGGCTTACCGTCAGTCAGAGAAGGGGAAGGCCTACTACAAGGCTTACCGCAGGTCAGAGAAATATAAGGCTTATCGTAAGGCTTACCAGAGGTCTTACCGCACGACTAACCAGAAGGCCAACGAACAGTCCAGTGAACCGGCGAAGGCTGCCCAGAGAATTCATGAGGAGTCTGTTAAGCTAAAGGCTTTCAAGAAGGATTGCCGGAAGGCTTATGTAAGGAATTACCAAAAGGCTTACCGAAAGGCTTACTATCCGGTATTGAAGAATACCGGCGATATAGAAAAAGCCAGAATCGCTGGCAGGCAAGCTACTGCCTTTGTAAAAGAAGCGAATAGAGCAAGAAAGATGAGTCTGAAGCAAACTCCATTGCCCTCCCCACCTGCCCGGTTTTCAAGCTGACTGAATCAAAGGGGAACTTTTTAAGTAAAGAACAGTCATAATCTCCAGCTACTCCCGATGAATACACGTCAGCTGCCACAACCAGAAAACTGACATACTCATAATTTCTGAAAACACAAGAGAACCCTCAACTTT